>CAYXAN010000041.1:0-10736 GCA_964461705.1 uncultured Sarcina sp.
CGGTCTCGACAATGTGAACAAGCGTCTGGTCCTCACCTACGGTCCCGAGAGCGCCCTTCACATCCACAGCAAGGAGGGGCTTGGAACCTGCGTATTTTTCAGCATTCCGTATTAGGGTTAACCCTTCAGACCGCTGGTTGCAATGCCCTCTACGAAATACTTCTGTGCCGCAAAGAACAGAATGATCAGGGGCACAATCGAAAGGAAGGACATCGCCATCACCTTGTTCCACTGCACAATGGATTCGGAGTCCAGGGACAGGCGAAGAGCCAGTGACAGCGTGTATTTTTTCACCGAATTGATATAAATCAATACGTTGGTGTAGTCATTGTAGGTCCACATGAACTGGAACAGCCCCGCCGAAAAGATGGCCGGCTTCATGAGCGGCATCAGAATCTTCACAAAGACGCCAAGGTCGCTGCAGCCATCCAGATACGCCGACTCGTCCAGCTCCCTCGGCAGACCGCGGATAAACTGAATCAGCATGAATACGAAAAAGGAATTCACCGCCAGAAGTCCCTGCAGATAGAACGGCCAGTAGGTGTCCACCAGTCCCATTTTGTTGAACATGGCGTACCGCGGAATCATGACCACCGCTCCCGGAAGCATCAGGGTGGCAATCAGGATCGCAAACAGAATCTTCTTGAACGGAAACTGATATCTTGCAAACCCATAGGCCACAACGGAGCTGGACAGAACCGTCAGAACGGTCGTTATAATGGTCATCACAAAGCTGTTCTTGAAAAAGGTCGTATAGGTGATCTGACTGTTGACCTTCCAGCCGTCAATATAGCTCTGCAGGCTGTAGGAGGACGGCAGGAGCTTCACCGAGCCGAAGATTTCCTCATTCGTCTTGAATGTCGCAAAGAACATCCAGATGATGGGATACAGCATCAGCAGTCCCACGGCCAGAACGATAACGTAGGTGATCCAGGATACGCTGTTTTTTCCGCGCTTTTTCTTAAGTTTCATCATCTTTTTCCCCTGCCTTTCCTAAAAGTCATTTCCGTCCTCGTAATACACCACCATGGAGGAAAAGCGGAACAACGCCAGGGTCACAACCATAATCATGAGGAAGATCACCCAGGATATCGCACAGGCATAGCCCATCTTGTAATAGGAGAACGCTTCCGTATACAGCTTCATTCCCAGTACATAGGTCGACTTCAGCGGGCCGCCGTTGGTGATGACAAGGGAGCTGGTGAAGCTCTGCAGAGCCGTGATGGTCTGCATGATCACGTTGAAGAAAATGATGGAGGAAATCTGCGGCAGTGTAATCTTAATGAGCTTCATGAACCTGCTGGCCCCGTCGATGTCGGCCGCCTCATACAGATCCATGGGGACATTTTTGAGCGCCGCAAGGAACATGACGAAGGAGGAGCCGAAGGTCCACAGCTGCAGCAGGATGATGGTAGGCAGCGCCGTCTTCGGGTCTCCGAGCCAGTGCTGGGTCGGCAGATGAAGCACCTGCAGCAGCGAGTTGACGATGCCCTCCTCCTGAAACATCAGCTTCCACAAAATCGCGATGCCGATGCTCCCTCCGATCAGGGACGGAATGTAATAAACGGTTCGGATGAAGTTCACGCCCCTCATCTTCTTATTCATGACCAGTGCCACAATCAGGGCGACCAAGAGCTTGCCCGGCACCGTAAATACCGTATAGATCAGCGTCACCTTGACCGAGTTCCAGAACTCGGTGTCCGTCGTAAACAGATTGATATAATTCCCCAGGCCGATGAATTTCGGTGCCGCCATGATGTTGTATTCCGTGAAGGAATAAAACAGGGATGCGATAAAGGGATATACCTGCAGGGTAAGCAGTCCGATCAGCCACGGCGCAATGAACACAAGACCGATCCACTGTTTTCTTTTCAGCTTAAGTTTTCGTTGTTTCATGCAGATTTCCTCAGTTTCTGTAAGTCTTAGGGAAACGCGGATGGAAGCGTTTCCGTGCAGGATTTGCACCGCGAAGCAGTCATTTCCCCTGCAGATCCGTGCAATCTATCAAAGGTTCTAAGAAAGCGCTGATATAAATCAGCGCTTTTCTTAAGGAAACGCTGATTAAAGCGTTTCCCCCGCCGGATCCCAGCTGCGAAGCAGCATTTTCCCCTGCAAATCCGTGCGATCCACCGGAGGTTTCTAAGGAGACGCTGATTTAATCAGCGTTTCCTTAGAAGCGTGCGCCGCCAGGCGAACCATCACTCGAAAAGAAACTCCGAGACGCAGCATCTCGAAGCTCCTTTTTTAATGCACCGTACAAATTCGTCTTACATCGTCTTCGCCACAACGCGGATCACGTTGGCGGTGTTGAACTGAAGGTCGGCCTTTGTGATGACAAAGCCGTCCTTTTCCTTGCCGGTGGTCACGGCCTCAATGATGTCATCGACATTCTTGCGGCAGCCGGGCATCTGCATGTCATTGCCGGCATAGATGCAGCCGGTGGACGCCGAGATGGGATAGATCGGCTTGAACTTCCCGGTCAGAGCCGGGATGTTCTGCGATGTAAACCAGTCCGTCATGACGGTTCCCTCAAAGCCCCACTCATCTCTTGCCATTCCCTGAATCAGATCATGGCTGTTGGCGGTATGAATCCCGTTCAGCAGATTGTAGGAGGTCATGATGGACATCGGCTGCGATTCCTTCACCGCGATCTCGAAGCCCTTCAGGTAGATCTCACGCAGTGCCCTCTCGCTGACATGCGCGTTGACAAAATAGCGGTTGTCCTCCTGATTGTTCACCGCAAAGTGCTTGATGGTGGTTCCCTTGCCCTTGTGCTTCTGCACGCCCCTGGTCATGGCCGCCGCCACCTTTCCGGCCACCAGCGGATCCTCCGAATAATATTCAAAATTACGCCCGCACAAAGGATTCCGGTGAATGTTGAGTGCCGGTGCCAGCCACAGATCCACATGGAACTGCTCCATTTCCGCACCGACCACATCGCCGGCCCGTTCCACCAGCTCCGTATTCCAGGACTGCGCCAGAGCCCAGCCGATCGGAATCGCCGTGCAGTACTGGTAGTAGCTCACCACGTCCTCATCCTTCAGATTGGGATCAAAGGGCTCGAACACATCGCCGAGCATACTGCCGCCCGGCAAAAGCTCGCCGTCCTTCGTGGTCTTGAACAGCGGCTGCAGGCGAAGTCCCGCAGGACCGTCCGCCAGGATCATTCCCTTGATTCCGCGGCTCTTTTCACAGACAGAGGAGGTGTCCCCCGCCGCTCCGGGAACCATGGCGGAGGCATTCCCGATCACCTCTTCACTGTCGGCCCGGAGGGTTCCTACGCAGAACTGCGCCATCTCCTCGATGCTCAGCTGTGCCACCAGCTCCTCTACGGTGGCCCGGCCGGCCAGCACATCCTCCATGGTGATGGGATCGGTCTTATCGGTGTGATATTCCTCCCGTACTCCCTGATACGAAATCACTTCGGTAGGGATCGCGCTGCGTTCAACGGCCGCCCGAACGGCATCTGCCGGAATCCCTGCCGCCTTCCTTTCGGCAAGCTGTGCCGCCTCCGGCTTGATCTCATGAAGCTCCACGTCCAGCGGGAACAGGTTTTTGACCGACCGTGTCACAATCCTCTCATCCACGGAAACCAGACCTGCCGTCTCCGTAGCCTCTGAGCTGCTGCCGACACGGATGATGTAGTCGCCCTTTTCCAGAATCCACGCTGCATCCTTTTCGGAATAGGATGCCATCGATGCCACGGGATAAGCAATGGTCAGCTCCTGCGTCTGTCCGGGAGCGAGCAGTTTTGTCTTCGCATAGGCCGCCAGCTCCTGATAGGGCTTATCGAGCGTCCCCTCCGGTGCACTGTAATAGACCTGCACGACCTCCTTGCCGGAATAGACTGCCCCCGTGTTGGCAACTGTCACCAAGATCTGCACCTCGTCGTCCTTCACCGCAAGCCCTTCCGTCTGAATCCGAAACTCCGTATAGGATTTGCCGTAGCCGAAGCAATACAGCGGCTTCACGCCGAAGCTGTCAAAATATCGATAGCCTACATAGATCCCGTCCTCGTACATTTCATCATTGACGCTCTCGTTGTGGCTGAACTTTGCAGAGGACGGATAATCCATATAGTTTCTCGCCCATGTATCGGTGGTCTTGCCGGAGGGAGTTACCTTTCCCGTCAGGACATCCAGCAGGGCATCGCCGCCAAGATTCCCCAGCTGCGTCATCAGCAGCAGCGCATTGATCCCCGGAATTTCCTTGATCTTCGTCAGATCCATCACTCCGCCGATGTTCAGTACCACAACCGTTTTGTCATAGGCCTTCGCAATGACCTTGAGATTGTCCAGCTCCTCGGGATACAGGCGGTAATCCCCCTCCCTGTCAAAGCGGTCGGCAGCCTCGCCGGAATTCCTTGCCAGCACATACACCGCGGTATCGGTATCCGAAGCCTTGATATCCTCCTCCGTGATCCGTTCACAGGGCGGATCCAAATAGGGATTGTCAAACGTCACAAGGAACTCCGTTGTCCCCCTTTTTACAGCCTCCTCCTTGGCCCAGGCCAGATAATCCGCCTTTGCCTTCTTTATCTTCGCCTCCTGGCGATCCAGCCAGGCCGTGCTGGAAACGGTCAGGCCGGCATTCAAAAAGCCCTGCTCGACATTGACATTGCTTCTGGTATTGACATCTCCGGAGCCGGTGCCTCCCTTGATGGTTCCGCGAACACCGTTTCCATATACGGCAACCTTCTTTGCCTGCAGCGGCAGGGTGCCGTCATTTTCCAGAAGAACCATGCACTCTCCTGCCAGCTCCCGGGAGATCGCGCCGTGCACAAGCTCCCTCTCCTCAACCTTCTCCGAGGTCGATGCATAATAATGAACCATAGATCCTTCCCTCCTTGCGTATGTGATGTTTCTTGAATAATTGTATCGTATCCGTTTAGCCACATCGAGGATTTGCAGCGCAAAATCGAGATGCGGGGGCTAAATAGACATATTGTATCAAATATTTATCCAAATTGGAGTATGATGTTCCTGGATGCAGCGGCCATCCCTTGATACCGAGGGTCGCTGCAGGAGAGGGGAAATCATGAAGCTTAGTGTATTCTATCATCATCTGCGTCTTTGGGCGCAGCAAAGGGATTTGTCACTTGGCGTCGTTCTGGATACGGCGAGGGATCTTGGCATCACCCACGTGGAGGTGGATCGGGATGACATTGCCGACCCGCAGCAGTTCTACCTTCAGCTCTCGTCTCACGACCTGAAGGTTGCCAATATCTGCGGATTCTATGACTGGTCTCATCAGCCGGATGACCTTCGGGATGAGCTGCAGCTGCGGCAGGCCGGTATTCTGCACTGCGATAAGGTCATGCCCATTCCCGGGTTTTACTCTGCTGCCGAGAAATCACATGCAAATCCGCTTTCCTCTGTGGACAACGAACATGCTAAGGGCAGTGACCGTGCCGCGGAGCGGGAACGCATGCTGTCCGGCATGAGGCGGTTCGTGCAGCGGGCCGCGGCTTATGGACTGACCGCGACCATCGAGGATTTTGATTCCGATGTCAGTCCCATCGGTACGAGTCAGGGCATGCTGGATTTTCAGCGGAACGCTCCCGGACTGCGCACCACCTTCGATACCGGTAATTTTTATTATGGCGGCGAGGATGTCCGTGACGCCATGGACGCTCTGCGGGGCACCATCGCTCATGTCCATCTCAAGGATCGTCTTCCCTTGTCCTTTCTTCCTGCCGCCTCCCGTCCGGAGCATCCGGAGGAGGTCTACGGAACGCCCGTAAGGAGCGTTTCGGGAGAGCTTCTGTATCCCTGCGCCGTGGGTTCGGGCTGCATTCCCTTCGCCGATCTTCTTGCAGACCTGCAGGGGCAAGGGTACGACGGCTGCTGCTCCATGGAATTCTTCTATGTGAATGATTACGAACAGGCCGTGCGGAAATCCGTTGCCTTTCTGAAGGGAACCGGTTATTTTGATGTCTGAAGGGAACCGGTTATTTTGACTGACAGACAACGGCAGTGCAGATTCGGCTTCGGGTAAGCCCTGCCCGCGGCGTCCCCCGGAGGATACGCTTTCGTTTTGTGCTGCCGCTTTCATGGAGGTGAAGCAGGATGACTTCTGAACACAGGATACGCGTCACGATCTGGAATGAATATGTCCATGAAAGGGAGCTGCCGGACATCGCTGCGGTCTATCCCGACGGAATCCACGGATGCATTCGCAGCTTTCTGGAAAAGGAATCGGATATGGAGGTGACCTGCGTCACGCTGGATATGCCGCACCAGGGCATCACAGAAGAGCTGCTTGCCCGTACCGATGTGCTGATCTGGTGGAGCCATGCCCGGCAGGAGGACATCACCGATGAGACCGTTGCCCTTGTGCAGCGCCACGTCCACGCCGGAATGGGACTGATTGCGCTGCATTCCGCCCACTACAGCCGGATTATGCGTGCACTTCTCGGCACTCCCATGACGCTCTCCTGGCGTGATCATGACAGGGAGCATCTTTGGTGCATTTCGCCTGCTCACCCCATCGCGCAGGGCATTCCCGCCTGCATCGAGCTGCCGGATGAGGAGATGTACGGCGAGCCCTTCGGCATTCCAAACCCGGACGATGTCATTTTTCTTGGCTGGTTTTCGGGAGGGGAGGTTTTTCGAAGCGGTGTCACGTTCACCCGCGGCTGCGGCAGGATTTTCTATTTTCAGCCGGGACATGAGGAGCGCCGGATCTACGGCATTCCGGAAATCCAGCGCATCATCGTCAACGCGGTTCGCTGGGCAAATCCGATCCTTCGTCTTCCGGCTCCGCCGGACAATGTACACCGCACGGCTGCTCCCCTAAATCGAACATGGACAGCAGCTGTTTAAAGGTGTCCTGCCCGTCCAGACAGGTGTCCAGCAGATAGCCTTCCTCCCGTTCCCATTCAGAAAGGCCGCGGTAGTAGAACATCTTCTTGGAGTCCTCGATGAGGAACGGAACGATATTGTGCCGCAGACATTCCTTCAGTGCGATCAGCCGCCCGACCCTTCCGTTCCCGTCCTGAAATGGATGAATGCACTCGAATTCATAGTGAAATCGAACGATATCACGAACGGCAATGGGAGCTTCTGCTTCATATTCCGCAATCAGGGCTCGGATGCGTGCTGAAACCTCCTTCGGCTTTGCGGTTTCACGCCCACCGACGACGTTGGGCCTTTTCTTATAGTCGCCCGCAGCAAACCAGGCAAGAGCGGAATCACGCGTTCCCTGCTTCAGAATGTAATGCAGCCTCTTGATGAGCTCCTCACTCAGCGGCTCCTCTGCACGGTCAATCACCTCATCGATCGCTCGGAAATGATTGACGGTCTCTATGATGTCATCGACAGGGATCCCCTCCCCGACATCCAAAGCAGCGGTTTCAAAGATGTGCCTTGTCTGGTCCGCGCTCAGCCTGCTTCCTTCCATATGATTGGAGTTGTAGGTCATCCGCACCTGCAGCTCATGGTAAAGCCCGCCCGGCATTTGGATGCTCTTTTCCTCTCTCAGCGTCTGCAGAATCGCATTGTCCGAAATGCGTTCATACAAATCCGTCACGGAACAATTCAGATATGCGGCAATCCTCTTGAGAACATGGTCTGCAATCTTCTCGCCGCGGCCGATCTTTGCGATCGTGCGGGAGGAAATTCCCAACTCGGTGCCCAAGGATGATTTTGTAAGCCCTCTTTCTGCCAGCTTCTCCAGCAGTCCGGTATAACGAATCATTTCGCCGCCTCCATATCTTTACTTATTGTATTTTAATGTCCTGCATAAGTAAAGATGTGGGAGTGGTAAGTAAAGCCTGTATGAGAGGATGTAAATAAAGCCTGCGGAACGACCGGGGCTCAGCCGCCGGCCGGGGCAGCCGGGGGAATCAGGTCTGCGTGCCCTCCGTCAGCATTTCGAAGGTGACACCGTATCTGACCGCGATGTCGTGCGCAAAGGACTGCCCCTGCGGCGGCGCCTCCACCACCTTAAAGGAGCGTTTTCCGTCCTTACTCTGCACGGTCAGAGAGGCCGCCTTATCCTCGCCGGACTGGCGGTTGATCTCGTCGAGATCCAGCGCCAGCTTGTGCATATGCGTGTTGAAGATCGTGCGGATGCCCTTTTTCAGGATCGCGCGAATCGAGTCCCTCGCAATGTAGTAGCCCTCCTCAAAGGAGGTCGTGGAAAAGGTTTCGTTGAGCAGCAGCAGGCTGTCCGCCGTCGCCGCAAGGTAAAGCTCCCGGAACCGCCGGCATTCCTCTCCCAGCCGCCCAAGGTCCATGGTCTTGTCCTCGTCCGCAGGGAAATGTGTATAGATCCCGTCCGCAGGGTGAAAGACAAAGCTCTCTCCCGGCACATAAATCCCGCCCTGGGCAAGAAAGAACAGCTGCCCCACGGCCTGTGTGATGGTGGTCTTTCCGCCGCGGTTGGCACCGGTCAAAAGATAGGCGCGCCGTCCTGCATCAAATTCCAGATCGTTTGCTACAATGGTCTCTCCCCGCTCCGGCACTGCCGAGGCAAGCTTCAGATTGTAGATCCCCTTTGCATGCATGAGCCTTTGATCCGTCGGCTCTCCCGCAATCTCTGCCTTGCAAAAGCGCATGCCGTGGGCCGAAAGCTTCTCCAGATATTCCGCCCAGCGAATGTAATAGACAAATTCAGGCATCAGATCCGTGATGTCCGTAATTGTCACCGAGACATAGCGATTGAGCATTTCACGCAGCCGCTTCACCATAATGCTCAGCATATGATTGGTGACGCGGTCCATGTAGGAGGTAATGTCCCCTGCCGAATCCCCTTGCGGGATCGCAGCCACCCCAAGCATGGGATTCTGCAGTCCGGCCGCCCGTTCCATTGTCTCTGCGATACGCGACGAGGATGCCCCGAACGGATGGAATCTGTAATTCTCCCTCCATTCCGTCCCCTCCTGAATCACGTCCTTCCCGGACATCCGATCGCAGAAACTGCTGAGGGCGCCCGACTTGGTAAAGGCACGGTTATTCACGGAAATCAGCCCGATTCCTACCGCTTCAAAGCGCTCATTGAGGTTGATTCCCACCGTCACGCTTTTCAGAGTGGAGGTGTCCGCCTTCATTTGGCTCACATCCCGGCTCAGCTCCTCGAAGCCGTGATCATGATAGAGCTGATCCACATAGGCCTGCAGCCGCAGCAGTCCCTCGGAATGCAGCTCCTCCCGAGAGAGGCACTCATAGATGGCCCTGACGCAGCGGATGTAATCCATCATGTCATCCAGCCGATGCAAAAGATCCCAGACGCTGGCACTCTCCTCATAGTCGCGCCGGATGACGCCGTAATCCCGAAGGAAGTTGATCCGATCAAGGATTTTCAGCATCTCCTCGCGCATTTTCGGGTGATGATAAATATCATCAAAAACCTCACACCGGTATCTCGTCACAGCAGGCTCCGCCGTCATCCTGGACATCACCCGCAGCATCATGTTCTGCTCCTGCTCCTTGGGCGTCACGTCCTTGATGATGCTGTCCATGCCAAGATCGTGCACGGTTGTCTCGGAAAGAATCTTTGTCTGCGGCGGTGCACCGCCGGGAGCCAGCAGGCTGATCTTCTGCGTCATACGCTGCCTCTTTTCATGAAATCTTATTTTGCCCGGAAAATACGATCCAAATCAACGTCTCTCTGTTTCTTTTTTCGTGAAATACTCCTTCGTCAGCCGAACCACCGTGCCGCTAAGAAGGAAGACAGCGATCAGGTTCGGAATGGACATCAGGCCGTTAAAGGTGTCGGCGATGTCCCACAAAAGCCCCAGATCCACCGTGGCGCCCAGAATGGACACAAAGGAATAGACCACCAGGAACGGCCGGACCACCTTTTCGGTCGAGAAAAGGAAGGAGATGCACCGTGCCCCGTACAGCCCCCAGCTGATGACGGTTGAGAAGGCAAAGCAGCACAGCGCCAGCGCCGTAAAGATGGTGATCCAGTCCCCGTATACGGACGTAAAGCCGGAAATCGTCAGCTCTGCCCCTGCTGCCTGTCCGTAGCTGACCGGTGTTCCGCTGCACAGAATCACCAGTGCCGTCAGCGTGCAGATTACGATGGTGTCCGCAAACACCTCAAAGATCCCGAACATGCCCTGTCTGACCGGCTCCTCCGTATCCGCACAGGCATGGGCAATGGACCCGGTGCCCAGCCCCGCCTCATTGGAAAAGATTCCGCGGGACACGCCCTTTTTCATACTGAGGAACATGCTTCCGACCATGCCGCCCGTAAAGCTCTTCGGCGAAAAGGCTCCTCCCACAATCGAAACAAGCACCTCCGGAATGCGGCGATAGCAGATCAGAACGACCCCCAATCCCATCACGATGTAGAGGAGTGCCATAAACGGCACCAGTCTCTCTGTTACGCTGCCGATTCGCTTAACTCCTCCCAGAAGAACCATGGCCACCACCAGTGCAATGATGATGCCAAGGATCAGGTTCATCGTGGAAACCGGCGTATCTCCGAAGGAGCCGAAGGCAAGCACAGCAGAATCGATGGCCGTTGTGATCGTGTTGACCTGCGTTGCATTCCCCGTACCGAACACGGTCAGAACGCCAAACAGGGAATAGGCAAAGGCAAGCCACTGCCACCGCTTGCCCAGTCCGTTGCGGATATAATACATCGGTCCGCCCACCAGCTCCCCGCCGGCACTGCGCTCGTGGAAATGCACCGCCAGCGTCACCTAGGCGAATTTTGTGCACATGCCAAGAAAGGCCGAGCACCACATCCAGAAAACCGCCCCCGGGCCGCCCAGCGCAATGGCC
>CAYXAN010000042.1:0-10686 GCA_964461705.1 uncultured Sarcina sp.
CCAGCTGATTCTCGCTGATCAGCTTCATGAACATATACTCCGAGGGACATACCAGATCAAAGGTGTCCCCCAGCGTCAGCATGTTGTAAAGATCCTCGTTGGTTCCGAAGGTGGAGTACTCCACCTTGACCCTGACACCGTAGTTGTCCAGATACCAGTCCTCGAAATCGCGGATCATGGAGTTTTCCCCGATGATATCACCGCTTGGCAGGTCGATGACCTCATCCTCGTCCCAGTCCCCGGTGTCGATGTACTCCTCCCAGCTGCAGATGCGCAGGGTGACGGTATCTGACGACGCCTGTGCCGCACAGGCCGATACGGCCTGGCATGCGGCCGCCGCGATCCCGAATGCTGTCAAAAGGGTACCTGCCGCCGCTTTTGCTGCACGGAAGTTTATCCTTCTCATCTTCCCTCCTCCTTGCGCCCTTCCCTGCCGGATTCTCTTCTTGCCTGATACAGGTTCATTCCAAGCACAATCACCACCACGGCGGCAAAAATAACCGTGGACAGCGCCCACAGTGCCGTCTTAACGGCGGTCTGCGAGCCCCTGGTGGCATTTACGACATAGGTGCTGATGGTGTCAAAGGTGGCCGGCTTCGTATACGTGGAGATGAAGTAATCATCCAGCGACAGCGTTACGGCCAGTGCAAAGCCGGAGACAATTCCCGGAATCAGCTGCGGAATGACAACCTGTGTCAGCGCCCGAAACGGAGAAGCTCCCAGATCCAGTGCCGCCTCGTAGATACTCGGATCCATCTGCCGGATCTTCGGCAAAACAGCCAGATATACAAAGGGAGCGCACAGGGTCACATGCCCTGCAATCAACGGAATAAAGGAATCCTTGCTGATCCGCAGAACCACCACCAGAAGGATGCACAAGGAAAAGCCGGTCACCACATCCGCATTGACCACCGGCACGTTGTTGAGAACCGAAACCGTGCTGCGGATCCGATCCCTGGAATAAAAGGCACCGATGGCACCCATCGTCCCTAAAAGAGTAGCCGCTGCTGCGGCCCCAAAGGCCAGAAGAAGCGTCCCGAGGATCATGCTGCGCAGCTCCGGTGTGGTGAACAGGGTGATGTAATTGTGCAGCGAAAATCCGCGGATGGTGCCGATGTTGGCGGAATCCGTAAAGCTGTACACCGCCAGAATCAGAATCGGCAGATAGATGACAAGCAGCATCAGCAGCATATAGGCCCATTTGACGCCCTGATAAAACTTCTTTTTTGTCGTCGTCACAGCAATGCACCTCCCCGGGCGATCCCCTCGTCACCGTCCTCCGTCAGCAGGGTGAACAGGCAGATGACAGCCAGAAGGATCAATGCGATCATCGAGCCTCCGTTCCAGTTGTAGGAGGAAAAATAACTGCCGATCAGGCTGCCCATGATATAGGTGCTGTTGTACAGCATGTCCAGCACCACGTAGTTTGTCATCGCCGGAAGAAACACCATGGAAACACCGCTGAGAATTCCCGGCACAGACAGCGGAACGGTAATGCGCAAAAAGGTCTGCACCTCGTTCGCGCCAAGATCCATGGCCGCCTCCATCCAGGCCCGGTCCAGGCGGGAAATCGTGGTGTAAATCGGCAGAATCATAAAGGGCAGGAAATCATAGGTCATGCCGATCACCGCATTGAGCATCGGAAACATGGCAAGATTTCCCTCCAGCACCGTCAGAATCTCCTTCAGCGCCGTAATGCGAAGGGAAAAATTGATCCACATCGGCATCACAAACAGCATGACGATCACCGACTTGTTCCTCAGCCTGCTGAAGGCAAGAATGCAGGCAATCGGATATGCCAGAAAAAGGCACACCACCGTCGTCACCATGGCAATGAAAAAGCTGTAGAACAACGTCCCCAGCGCATTGGGATCCGTGAAAAACCCGGTAAAATTGGCAACCGTAAACTGTCCCTGCCCATTGGTGAAGGCATAATACAGCAGCACCGCAAGGGGAGCCACCACAAACAGCAAAAGGAACATGATATAGGGAACGCAAAGCGATTTCCTTGTAAATCGAAACGGCATGGGGTGCTTCTCCTTTGCACTACTTTTTCAGGCTAAACTGCATTTTCTCCACCGGCATGATGAGGCCGACCCGGTCTCCCATATTCCACAGATCCTCGTCATAGACCACAAAATCCTGCTCCAGCTCCGTGTGGATGACATACAGATAGTGGTCGCCCTGATAGATCAGGTTGCTGATATATCCCTGCACCAGACCGCCCTCCTGATCGTCCGTCAGCTCGATGTCATCCGGCTGAATGGACGCAATCACCTTCGTCCGCTCCAGGTCAATCACCTCACCGTGGGCATTGACCAGCGTTCCGTCCTCCAGACGTCTGCCGCCCTTGATCAGCTTTGTCAGACTGGCGTGAAGCTCCTGATCGTTATAGGCCAGACGATAATCACGGTTGATGTCAACAGGGAAAATATTGGTGTGATCCTCGGCAATCATGACATGGATACTGTCCGGCTCAAGCCGCATGCCGATCCGTTCTCCCACCCTGGCCGATTTCACCGATTGAATCACCATTTCATTGCGTCCGGACTGAACCGTGATTTCGTAATGCATTCCCTTGAAAATCACCGAAACGACGGTTCCCTGAATCGTTCCTTCCGCGGGAGAGGTCATCTCCACGTCCTCCGGCCGCACCACTGCCGTAATGTGTGTTCCCTCCTCCACATCGTCCACGCAGTCAAACTCGCCTCCGCAGAATCTGACCTTCAGCTTTCCTGTCATGATGCCGCTGAAGATGTTGCTCTCGCCGATGAAATCCGCGACAAAGGCGTTCTTGGGCTCGTTATAGATATCCTCCGGAGTTCCGATCTGCTGGATGTGTCCCTCGCTCATGACCACGATCTTATCGGACATGGTCAGAGCCTCCTCCTGATCGTGCGTCACATAGATGAAGGTAATGCCCAGCTTCCGATGCATGTCCTTCAACTCCAGCTGCATCTCCTGACGCATCTTCAGATCCAGCGCCCCCAGCGGCTCATCCAGCAGCAGAATCTGCGGCTCATTGACCAGTGCCCTGGCGATGGCAATGCGCTGCTGCTGACCGCCGGAGAGCGTTGCGACGTTCCGTTCCTCAAAGCCCTCCAGATCCACCAGTGTCAGCACCTTCTTGACCTTGTGCTCAATGACGTCCTTCGGCGTCCTTTTCTGCTTGAGGCCGAACGCAATATTGTCATAGATATTCATATGAGGAAACAGCGCATACCGCTGGAACACGGTATTGATGGGCCTCTCATAGGGCGGCAGATTGGTGATGGAGGTCCCGTTCAGCAGAATCTCCCCGGAGCTTGGAAGCTCAAAGCCCGCAATCATACGGAGCGTCGTGGTCTTGCCGCAGCCGGAGGGTCCAAGAAAGGTCACAAATTCCCCGCGGCGAACCTCCAGATTAAAGTCCTCCACCGCGGTGAAGCCGTCGGAGAAGGATTTGGTGACATGCTTTAATTCGATGATGTTGTCCATGATGCCCCTTTCTAAAACAGCCATACCGGCATACAGCGTAACTCAAACGTGAATTCGCCCGCAAACGGCTGATTCACGTTGAAATCGGCAGATGCTGAAACTGCCATGCCTGTCTGCGCAGGGAGACGTTCAAAACTCCGGCGGTGTGCTGACCCAGATCAGCTTCGCCGTCCGGCTTCCCGGATTGGAAATACGATGGCGCTTGGTGGTGCGGTAATAAAAGCTCTCTCCCGCCCTTACCCTGTAAACCTTGTCTCCCAGATAAACGTTCAGCCGTCCGCTGATGCAGTAGCCGAACTCTTCCCCCGAATGAGGCTTATCCTCCTCCAGGCTTTCGTGCGGAGCGATCTCCACAAGAAGCGGCTCCATCTGGAATTTCTGCGCGGGCGGCACCAGCCACTGCGTTCTGCTGCCGTGCTCGTCGATCTTCTCAAAATAGTCCTGTTCCTTGAAGACCACCTGCTCCTCGGCACCTTCCTTGAAAAAGTCCCCGGGCGTAGAGCCAAGGCACTCGATCAGATCCAGAAGCGTCACGACAGAAGGCGATACCTGTCCGCGCTCCAGCTGTGAAATAAAGCCCTTGGTCAGCTCTGTCCGATCCGCCAGCTCCTGCTGTGTCAAGCCGTTCCGGTTCCGAAGATCCTTGATCCTGCTGCCGATCTGTTCCTGAATTTGTTCCTGCTCCATAACTGTTACCCTTGTGATTGCATTACTAAACTTCGCAGTCCATCGCCGATTATACTATCACTAAACTTTTTGTCAATTATAATTCGGATGCATTTCATTCACCGATTTTACGTATCTGTACACCCGCATCCCGGTCATCCGTGATACACTGTCCTTTATGGATCCTTCTCCTCCGTTCCCGGACATGGAGCGGGTCTCCGGCAAAAAGCCGGGCGGGCGAACGCCGGGAGGACGAAAGGGAAGCATCCGCCGGTATCCTAAGGAGGCTGTTATGTTTACAATGTACCATTTTGCATGGTTGGCGATTTGTGCCGTTCTGATTGTCGGCATGGCCCGGTATCTGCACCGGCACAAGCCTTCTCTGCAGTGTGTTTTGAGCTTCTGCTGCGCAGGGGCCGCGCTCTCCGAGTTCATCAAGGTATTCAGCGTCATCGAGCTGGTGCCCTCCTCCGACGGCTCGGGTCTTTATCCCTATATGGAGCTGCAGCACCTTCCGTTTCATCTTTGCTCCATTCAGATTCTGTTCATCTTCTACGCCAGATTTTCGCAGAACAGGCGCCTTAGAACCGCGCTTCTTGCCTTCATGTACCCCACATGCCTTCTCGGGGCCCTGAGTGCACTGGCTCTGCCCTCCATCTTCACGGCCAGCATTGATGTCTCCCAGGCCTTCACACATCCTCTTGCCTACCAGTTTTTCCTGTACCACACCATGCTGGTCATTCTGGGGCTGTACATCTATCAGTCCGGTCAGGTCGACATTCATTCCCGGCACTACCTCTCCACCATGGTCCTTGTGTGTCTTGTCGGCTTTCTTTCCCTCTACCTCAATTCAGCCTTTGCCACACCGGTCTACCAAAACGGAGAGCTGGTCAGTGTGGAATACACAACAAATTTCTTTTTCACCTACAAAACCCCCATCGGCCTGCAGCTGACGCAGCTATGGCAGTGGTACCTGTATCTCATCATTCTGCTGATCCTGGCCATTGTGCTGATTGCACTTCTCTACATTCCGGTTTTCATAAAGGATGCCGCCGCCAAAAAAGCATCGGCCGATTAAGACCGATGCTCTGCGGGCGAATTCACGTTTGAAGTTGGCAGGCCGGCGAAGTGCAGAGCACCGCCGGCCGTCCTTTACAGTAGATCATAGCACGTTTGTCCGATATCGGTTAGTCATTTTTAACCTCTGATCCTACCTGATCGTGCTGCCAAAAATGCGGGCTCTGAACAAGCAGAAAACGGATGAATTGACATCTTTTTTCCTTTGTGCCTATATTGCTTTGTGGTAAACGTTTACTCAATACAGCGGATGAAAGGAATCGTCAGTTCGTGAACAACAAGATCTCCATGAAGGAAATTGCAGGACTTGCCGGTACCTCCGTGGCCACCGTTTCACGGGTCATCAACGGCAACGGGCGCTTCTCAAAGGAAACAGAGAAACGGGTTCGTGAGATCATTGAGCAATATGATTATCATCCGAATCTGCTTGCCAAGGGACTTCGCGAGGACAGGATGAAGGTGATCGGCGTCATCGTTCCGGATGTTTCCTCGGACTTCTTCATCGGCATTGTCCGGGCGATGGAGCGTGAGCTTTACCCCCATGGCTATATGACCGTGCTGTGTGATACCGCGGAGTCCGAGGAGGCGGAAAGTGCCTTTATCGGTATGCTCGGCAATATGCGGTTTTCCGGAATTGTCTATGTGGGCGGGAAAAGATCTCAGACGATCTTCAAGGATGTGCCTGTGCTTTATATCGACCGAAAGCCGGGCAGCGTACGTACCGAAACCAACTGCTGCTTCATCGGCAGTGACAACTACATGGGCGGCCGCCTTGCGGCCCGGCGGCTGCTGGACGCAGGGCGAACGAACCCTGCCATCGTGCTCTTCGATGAGCAATTTGAACTGGAAACACAGATCCGGCGTCTTCACGGCTTCCGATCCGTCCTTGCGGAGCACGGAATTATCCTTCGTGACAGCATGATCTATTATGTGCAACAGGTGGATTACGAAAGCGGCGTTCTGGTCACGGAAAGGATACTGTCCGCAGATCCCGCGCACGATGCCGTCTTTTACACCTCCGACATTCTTGCCATCGGCGGCATTCAATACCTGGACGCGCACGGCGTGTCCATACCCGATGAGATATCGCTCATCGGCATGGACGATATCCCGCTGAGCGCGCGGATCAATCCGCCGCTGACCACCATCCGTCAGCAATATGCCGAATTCGGCAGGCTGGCGGCAGCTTCCATGCTGCGCATGCTAAGTGGAGAGACGCTCGAGGATCAGGTCCTGCCCGTTCAGCTTGTGGAACGCGGAACCGTGTGATATGCAGCAGCTGCCCCTGTGGGTTTCATCGTAAATCGGCCGCCTGCGGACGAATTCACGATGGAAGTCAACAGGAACTGACAGCTATAAATGAATTCCCTGCTGACTGCTATCCATGAATTTCCGCTGTGTGTCCTGCTTACATGCCGAACACGTGACGGACAAATTCGACGGCTCCCCTGGCATCCTGATCCAGCTTCTCCTCGCTCGTATCCGGAATGAGATCACGCCAGACCTTGATTTCACTTCCGATGGTGCCCCCGGTCATGACAAACGGCTCCATGACGGCCGCGCCTTGATAGTTGATGTCGCGCAGCGCCTGACCGATTTCTGCCCAGGGCATGCTGCCCTTGCCCGGCACCTGGCGATTCTGTTCTCCCAAATGCAGATGGCAAAGATCCTTTCCTGCAAGGCGGATGGCGGCAGCCATGTTGTCCTCCTCAATGTTCATGTGAAAGGTATCCAGCATCACCTTGACGTTGGGGCTGTCCACGGCGCGGATAAAGTCCAGACCCTCCTGACAGGTATTGAGCATGTAGCCCTCGTAGCGATTGAGCACCTCCATGCCCAGCACAACTCCGTTGTCCTCGGCGATCACAGCCAGCTTCTTCATGTTCGCAGCCGCGCGTTCCGTATCCCTTTCCTTGTCCATCGGCAGGGTAGGATCTAACGGCCAGTAGGAATACAGTCCGCCGCCGAGGATATGAATGTTCAGCATCTTCAGCTTGGGAAGAATCGCAGCAAAAAAGTCCATTGCATTTTTGACGACGTCTTCGTCCTCCGAGCAGATGTTCTGGGCCTTGGTCGGGCCGTACCCCGCCGTCAGCACAATACCGTTGTCCTCCGCACACCTGCGCAGATCATGGATCCTGGCATCCGTCGCATAATCCCGCGTCAGCGCGGCACAGGAGATTTCCAGCACATCAAAGCCGAGCTGTTTTACCTTGGGAATGTAATATTCGTAATTGGCAGACCACTCGTGTGTCCAGTAAGCATTGTAAATACCGTACAGCATGTTATCCTCCCCCTTAATTGCGATATCCGATGGTTTCGCGCCACGACCGGCTCCCGATGGCATCCAGCCCGGCCAGGGCCGCGCCGCAGGCGGCCTCCTCGGTTTGCGCTGAAAGCTCTAAGGTCATACCGAACCGCTCGGCGGCTATGTTCTGCAGACAGCGATTGCGCCGCATCCCGTTTCCGGAGGCAATGATGCGCTGATGCCGCACAGTCTGATTCGGATTCATGGTGCGGTAGAGATCCCAAAGCTCCTGCACCATGCCGCCCAGCATTGCCCGGACCAGCTCAGCCGGTGTGAAATTGTCCATGGAAATCCCCGTAATGCTGCCCCGATGTCCGGGATGCTCCCGTGTGCCGGCAAATCTGGCGTCGATCCGAAGGGGATCCGCACTGGCAGGCGCCGCAAGCAGCTGCTCCATGACAGCATAAACATCTTCCGTGTTGCCGCCAAAGGCCTCTGCACAATCCTTCATAAAGGCTGCGAGCATGGCATAGGCTCTCCCGCCGCACAAGGAAGCGCCAACCGCCAGATAGGCCTCCTCGTTGAACGGCCGGGTTTCCACATCCTCCGCCTCAATGACGCCGCAGGTCATCATGGAAATCTGTCCGCCGGTCCCCATATTGACAAGGATCTCCTCCCCTGCATTTCGCACGGACCCAAGAAAGCTCGCCTGGTTGTCTCCGACGGCGATGCAGACCGGTATGCCTCTGCAGCTGCCAAGAATTTCGAATTTCCGCAAAACCCGCGGAAGAATCCTCCCCTCTTCCCCAAACGCAGCAAGGATATCCCTTCGCCAGGTATGCGCGCCGATGTCATACAGACCAAGGCTCGCCGCCATGCTGCTGTGCAGAACAGGGCTTTCCGCTCCTGTGAGCCTCATTCCGAGATAATCCGCAGCGGTCGCCAATGCGGCCGCGCTCCCGGGAACCGTGTCTGTCTGAAGGTTATACAAATGAGAGATCAGTCCATAGCCGGAATAGGTCTTGACGTGATAACGCTCCGCAATGGCTTCACAGACGCTCAGACCATCATCTCCGGCCAGATTCCCGCGCTCATCCTGCCATGTGATGAGCGGGCTTATCGCCCTCCCTGCCTTGTCGAGATAAACAATGCCATGCATCTGACCGGTCAGCCCGATGACGGATATGTCCGGCCAGGAGGCAAGAATTTCATGAAGCAGCCCTTCCGCCGAAACCGCGATCCCATCCGCATCCTGAAGCCTCTCCCACGCGTGATCCGATCGGATAAAGCCGGGATTGGGAATCGTCCATGATCTCTCAACCAGACCGGTCTTTGCATCCAGCACTACGGCACTGATACTGGTTGTTCCGATATCGAGTCCTATCGCCCTCACGTGAATTCCTCCCTCCGCAAGCTCTGGATCTGTCTTTGAAAACGCTGACAAAAGTGCTTCCCCTACGGTTTAAACCATCCGGATGAGATCCGTCTTCTGCTTACAGGGTAAACGATTACTCAATGCCTGTCAATATACTCCCGAGGCTGTGAAAACAGATCCCCGGGAGTTCCTCCTGCTCTTTATTCGTTTGGCAGCGGATCCTGCAGCGAGGGGCTTACTCGTTTTCCCCAAGCATCATTTTCGTAATGATAACGATCACTCCAAACAGAACCCCTGCCACCGGCCAAAGCACCCAGCTTCTGTCCCAGCTATTGCCTGTCAGAGAAATTGCCAGATAGAGCGCCACCGCGACAAGCCAGTAGATCGTCGCAACCCTGTGCATTACAGGAGCATTCTTTTTCTTGACAACGGTATAGTCTCCCTCCTGCAGAAGAACGTCATAGCTGCCCTTGATTGTCCCTGCACTTACAAAAAGGTATACGGCAGCTGCCACAAGAAGGAGGAGAACACCGATCATGGCGGTCTCCATCGTCTCACTCTCTGTAAGCAGCGAGGAAAGAATCAACGGCACCGGGCAGAGAATGCAAAGAACCACGCCGACGGCAACGGACCTCGTGTACTTCACCTCATAATCGGCTCTTTTCTCCTTTGCCATTCCATCGATTCCGTAGGCCGTCTCAATCTCGACCTTTTCAAGATATTCATATTTCTCTGCGTCGTGCCCGCACCGGACAAAGAGATATACCGCTGCCGAAACCATCATAAGGAGGATTGCCACGCCGGCTACTCCAGCCGTATTTTCGGATAATCCGCTTCCGCTTCCAGCGGAGGCGGCAAGGAGAAGCAATAAGGGAACAGCGCATGAGACGCACAGAGCCACGCCAAAGGCAAGAATCGGAGCCTGCTTTTTCTTCAGTCCAAGATACGCCGAGGCCTCCTCCATGCTGACAGGACGCACCGATCGGCTGCCTCCGGAAACGGTCTCTTCGGCTTCCGGCATCGACTCACGGACAGCATCGTCCTTTAACAGATAATCCGTCGAAACACCAAACAGCTGCGCCAGCTGTAAGATACGGTTAATGTCGGGAATGGACTGCGCGCTCTCCCATTTGGAAACCGACTGCCGGGAAACCTCCAGATGCTCCGCCAGCTCCTCCTGATTCCACCCAAGCTTTTTTCTTTCCTCAATAATCTTGTCTGCTAAAATCATTTTCTCCTCCTGCTGCAGGCCGATCCCCGCATCCTTTCCGGTTGTGCATCCGTTCAGCCGCATCGAGATTTCCAAAGGAAAGTCCAAGATGAGCGCTGAGCATCTGCTCGACGTTTTCTGTCCTCAGCGGACAATCAGATCCTACCGAAAAATGCAGTTGCAGACCATACAGCCGACTTGTCAATCTGTAAATTGCCGGTTGCAGGGCGGCGGAATACCGCGGTGAAAGAAACGCCGGTCAACATTCTGCTCAAAGAAACGCCGATGAAAGCGTTTTCCTCGACGACGGCTTCATCTTATCGCTTCTGCAGCTCCGATACGATCGGTGCCCCGGCTTATTGCCACACACTCTGTATCCATTTCACACATTCGCTGCCCATGATCTTACGTTCCGCAAGGCAGGCGCCTGGATCTTCTTTTTCGGACTTTATAACTTGATCTCTTTTCCGCAGTATTCCAGCATCATATGGCTCATATGCTCAAAGGCAATATGCTTGTAGGGATAAGAAAACCGATTTTCCTTCAGACGCTCGCAGATCCCTTCGCAGCTCTCCGTCGACGGCCAGATCGTATCGACCTTCGTTGAAAACATGAGAATCGGTGCGTGAATCT
>CAYXAN010000043.1:0-3228 GCA_964461705.1 uncultured Sarcina sp.
GCAGATGGCCTGTGCAGAGCCCGTGCTGCTGCTGATCTGCATCGGACTGTATCTGTCCAGCGGGAGTTTCATGGTATCCGATATTGTGTCCATGGAGCTTCCCGCCATTGTCAAGACACCGGGAATTTTCCTTTCCTTCCTCGTGATACTGCCCATCGAGCTGCGAAAGTCCCCCTTTGATGTCAGCACCTCTCACCATGCACACCAGGAGATGGTGAAGGGTGTGACGACCGATATATCCGGGAGTGTCCTGGGCGTTGTGGAGCTGTCGGAGTGGTACGAGCTTTTCCTGATGGCTACCCTGACGGGCCTGTTCTTTCTCTGCCGCAGTCCTCTTTCGTTGATTCCGGCCATTGCGGCAGCGCTGATTGTGCTCTTTGGCATGACGCTGTGCGACAATGTTTTTCCACGGGTTCGCTGGGAGAGAATGCTGACGGTCACCTGGATGACAACCTTGGTCGCCGGAGGCGGCAATATGCTGCTTTTGATGCTGCTGATCAATAAGTGATGCTGTCCGAAATAAGGATACCGGGGTCAAAAGGTCTTTTGACCCCAACATCATATAAGGGGATAAATAGAGATGAAGATTTCAAAATCACCATGGGTCCTTCATTATGACGGATCCAGCTGCAACGGCTGTGACATTGAGGTGCTGGCAGCCACGACACCGCGCTACGATCTGGAGAGATTCGGCATCATCAACACGGGGGATCCCAAGCATGCGGAGGTCTTTCTGATCACGGGAGGGGTCAACTTTCAGAACCGAATGGTTGTGCAGCAGCTGTATTCCCAGATGCCGGATCCCAAGGTCGTTGTGGCGGTCGGGATCTGCGCCTGCGACGGAGGCGTATTCAAGGAATGCTACAACATCATGGGTGGCGTGGATAAGGTCATTCCTGTGGATGTGTATGTCCCGGGGTGTGCTGCCAGACCGGAATCCATCATTGACGGTGTGGTTAAGGCCCTGGCCATTCTGGATGCCAAGAGGGAGCGGATGAAGCAGGGCCTTCCTGCGGAGCAGAACAGCTGGACGCTGGACAATAATCCATGCAGCAGAAGTGAGGCCGGTATTCGGCAGGAGCAGAAGATTGCTGCGCAGATAAAGGCATCGGATGAGGCAAGAGCCCAGATGCGTCAGAGACAGGAGGAAGAGCTGCATGGCAGACATGAATGAAAAGCAGGCAGTGGCCGGCAAAACCCTGGCAGAGGTGGCGTCCACCAAGAAGCCGGCTCCGGCGGTTTCCGAGATGGAAACCATACAGACGGCAGGGACACCTGCGATGCCCATTGAGAACCTTGACGCCAGAGAGCTTCTGGATGCTGTGACAAGGATCCGTCATGATGAATGGCGGCTGATTCAGATCTGCGCCACCAAGGTGGGAGAGGATACCTATGAGATTCTTTACACCTTCGGACTCAATTATGATATCCGCAGCCTTCGGCTGACGGTGCACGGGAACGACCGTGTATCCAGCATCACCAGCGTCTATGAGGTTGCGTACCTGTATGAGAATGAGATCCACGATTTGTACGGAATTGAAATCGACATGATGAATTACGATTTCAACGGGAAGCTGTTCCGCACAGTGGTTCCCACACCGTTTCGTTGAGGGGAGTTACGATGGCAGATAATTCAAACAAGAAGATAAGCATTGTTCCGTTTGGACCTCAGCATCCGGTGCTGCCGGAGCCGATCCATCTGGATCTGGTTTTGCAGGATGAGAAGGTGATGGATGCCATGCCGTCCATCGGCTTTATTCACCGCGGTCTGGAGAAGCTGGTCGAGAAGCGGGATTTTAAGGAATTTGTCCTGGTGGCGGAAAGAACCTGCGGGATTTGCTCCTTTGGTCACAGCCTTGGATATGTGGAGGCCGTGGAGCATATCATGCAGCTTGAGACGACGCCCAGAACCCGGTATCTGCGCACCATGTGGGCAGAGCTGTCAAGACTGCACAACCATCTGATGTGGCTGGGGCTTCTGGCAGATGCATTCGGCTTTGAAAGCCTCTTCATGGATTGCTGGAGGCTTCGGGAGAGCGTTCTGGATCTTTTGGAAATGACTACCGGCGGCCGGGTTATTTTCTCTGTCAACAAGGTCGGCGGACTGAAGAAGGATGTGACGCCGCAAATGCTGGAAACCATTCTGCAGACTGTGGATCGTCTGGAAAAGGAATGCAAGGTGGCGACGGACACCTTCCTTGGCAACAAAGATGTTCTTTCCCGCATGGTCGGTGTCGGAAAGCTTTCTGCCGAGCGTGCGGAGGAGCTTGGCTGCTGCGGTCCCTTCCTTCGTGCCTCAGGTGTGGCAAGAGATCTGCGTCTTCAGGGATATGAAGCCTACGGCGAGCTGAACTTTGAGCCGATCATTGCGACAGAGGGCGACTGCTATGCCCGCTGCAAGGTGCGTATCGGCGAGCTGTATCAGTCGATGGACCTGATTCGTCAGGCAATTGCCGGCATGCCGGAGGGACCGATTGAGGTGCCGGTAAAGGGGAATCCCGACGGCGAGTTCCTGGCCAGAATCGAGCAGCCGCGAGGCGAGGCCATTTACTATGTCAAGGCAAACGGCAGCAAGTTCCTGACAAGATATCGAAACCGGACACCTACCTTTGCCAATATTCCCGGTCTGATTGAGACGATCCGCGGTGCAGAGCTGGCAGATGTGGCAATGATGATCCTGACCATTGATCCATGCATTTCCTGCACGGAGCGATGAAGGAGGGACGAGAGCGATGATGGCATTTTTATCCTATCTGTTTTATGAAGTGAAAAATCTGTTCCGGAAGCCCTCGACGGTGGCATATCCTGCCGCTGAGCGGGTATATCAGGAGCGCTATCGCGGACATATTGAGAATGATATCTCCAAGTGTATTCTGTGCGGCATGTGCATGCGGGGATGTCCGTCGGATGCGATCACGGTGTCGAAGCCCGATTATACCTGGAGCATCAACCCCTTTTCCTGTGTGCAGTGCAATAACTGCGTGGAGGTCTGTCCGGTGAAATGTCTTTCCATGCATCCGGGCTACACGGAGCCGGGGACGGAAAAGACCGCTGTTGTCAATCGGTATTCGGAGGAGCAGATTGCCAAAGAGGTAGAGAAGCAAAAGGCAATGGCTGCCAAGGTGGCAGCAGCAAAGGCCGCCGCAGCAGCGAAAGCAGCCGCAGCGAAAAATGCAGCGACTGCAGATGCAGCAAAGACTCCCGATCCGTCCGCAGCATCAAAGGGAT
>CAYXAN010000043.1:3238-10385 GCA_964461705.1 uncultured Sarcina sp.
CAAAGGGATGAGCAGCACGAAAAGGATAAGCGGCAGGAGCGGATGAAAAGGGAACAGGTTACAATTACAATCCGAGGGGCGGTACAGGGAATTGGGTACCGCCCTTTTGTTGCTGAAACGGCAGAGCGCATTGGGGTGTCCGGCTCGGTCCGAAACCAAGGCGGGATCGTGACCGTGGAGGCTCTGGGGACCAGAGAGCAGCTGGATTCCCTGGAGGATGAGCTTCGGCGGACGGTGCCGGCCGGCGGCTACGTGGTATCGGTGACAGAGGAACCGATGACCCGGGAGGAGGCAGACGAAGAGCCAAGCAGGGAGTCGGAAACGGGAGGCGAGGAAGGAGAAGCCAAAGAAGCGGGAGGAAGAGCCTCTCAGAAGGGCTTTCATATCATTGAGAGCCGTGAGGAAGCATTGGATGAGCTTCCTGCTTTCCCGCCGGACCTGGGGATCTGTCCGGATTGTCTAAAAGAGATGCGCAGTGCGAAAGACCGGAGATATCGCTACGGCCTGATCAGCTGCACCTCCTGCGGCCCGCGGTGGAGCATCCTTGAGAAGCTCCCCTATGACCGCGGGAATATCACCATGAAGGCATTTCCCATGTGCTCCTCCTGCGAGACAGAATACAAAACAAAGGGCGGCAGACGCCGACATGCACAGACGATTTCCTGCCACGACTGCGGCCCGCAGATGTATTACACACCGGCGGGAAGGCAGAGGGGGAGAGCCTCGATTTACGGTGAGGAGGGCTTTGAAAGGGCGGCCGCCGTATTGCAGCGGGGCGATATTCTGGCCTTGAAGGGAGTGGGAGGCTATCAGCTTCTGTGCTCTCCCTTTGATGAGGAGAGTGTTGTCTGTCTTAGGAAGCTGAAGGGAAGAGAGGAAAAGCCCTTCGCAGTACTGTTTCCCTCTGTTCGGAGTGTGATGGAATATGCAGAGGTCTCCGAAAGGGAAAGGGAGCTTCTGGAATCGGCAGCCCGGCCGATTGTGCTGCTGCGGCGAAGGTCCTGCGAAGAGGGAGCGGAACAGGAGGCGTGTAAGGAGCTTGCGTCCAATGTCTGCGGGGAAAGCCGGTACGTGGGGGCTATGCTGCCGTCCTTTGGCGCTTTGCAGCTTCTGACCGACCGGTGCGGCCCGCTGATTGTCACCAGTGCGAATCGAAGCAGTGAGCCCATTCCGTTCAGAGATGAGGAATTCGCACTTTGGGAGCAGAGCCTGACCCTCAAGGAGGCGGATCGTATCGGCGGAATTTATCTGCATGATCGGGCTATCCTGCGCCCTCTGGATGATTCGGTGGCTGCGGTCAATCATGGACATGTCCAGATGATCCGAAGGAGCAGGGGATATGTCCCGCTGCCGGTTTTTCTTTCCGGCGAAGAGAAAAGGATCACCGTTCTGGCGGTGGGAGGGGATCTGAAGGCCTCCTTTGCCGTTCGAAAGGGAGAACGGGTGATTCTGTCTCAATATCTGGGAGATATGGAAACGTATGCCGTGCTGTGCAATCACAGGATGCTGGAGCAGGACATGGAGCACGTGCTGGAGGCGTCGCCGGATTGTGTAGTATGTGATCTTCATCCCGGCTATCATTCGACAAGGCTGGCCAGGGAATATGCAGAGGAGCATCATGTTCCCTGCCTGCAGGTGCAGCATCATCAGGCACATGCAGCCTCTGTCATGGCCGAGCACGGACTGAAGAGCTGCATCGGAATTGTATTTGACGGAACCGGCTGCGGAACCGACGGGCAGCTGTGGGGCGGAGAATTCCTTTATCTGCGGGAGGAGGAATGCCTGCGGATGGGTAATCTGTCCGCCTGCCGTCTGGTGGGAGGAGATGCCGTCAGTATTCACGCGGATCTGGCGGCAGACTGTTATCTGGTCTCTTTACAAAGAGAGCCTGTCAACCCCATGGTAAAAAAGCTTCTTGACGGTGCAGGAAGCGGCATACAAAGCTCCAGTGTGGGACGATTGTTTGATGCGGCGGCCTCTCTGCTTGATGTATGCCACGAAAATCGTTACGAGGGAGAATGCGCCGTTTTGCTGGAAAATGCGGCCTGGAGGGCCTGGGGCCGGACGGCAGTGGACTGCGGCAGCTTGGCATTCCGAAGGGCGCTGGCAGAGAGCCTCCTTTTCTTTCGGAATCTGACGGCTCCCGCAGCGGACGGAAGGCTTCTTCTTCGGCATGAGGCCTTGATCGGCGGAATCCTGCAGATGCGAAGGGAAGGGCATTCTGCTGAAGAGACGGCGCTGCTGTTCCATCTGGCACTTGCCTACGCCGCAGCGCAGATAACGACAAGAATCTCCTCCCGCATCGGCGAGAAGAAGATCTGCCTTTCCGGCGGGAGCTTTGCCAATCGGTTGCTGATGGAGGTGTTGGAGCAGCTTCTTCACCGGGCAGGGCTGCAGGTGTATGTGAACGAGCAGGTACCCTTCAATGACGGAGGCATCGCGTTGGGACAGAGCTATCTGGCACAGTGGATGCTGCCCCAAATGTGCCGCGAGGACGAATAGCAGCAAGGAGGCAAATATGTGTGTAGCATTCCCGGGAACGGTAGTGAAGCTGCGGGAAGACGGAAAACGGGCAGAGGTGGATTTCTCCGGAACCAAAATGGAGGTACAGACCGGCTTTCTTCCGGTGAAGGAGGGAGATCGGGTGCTGGTGCATGCAGGCTACGTGCTGCAGGTGCTGACACGTCAGGATGCAGACGCCATGGAGGATATCTTTGCGGAAATTGCAAGGCTGGGATAACGGCTGTCGGGAGATGCCGGCTGATTTCAGGGAAGCAAGGACTATAAACGGCCCGGCGAGGATGGACAAGGAAGATGAATATAGAGACAATCAAGAAGGAGCTGGCGCATTATGACGGCCCGGAATGTACCCTGATGGAGGTGTGCGGAACCCACACGGCCTCCATTGTACGGAATGGGATCCCCAGTCTTTTGTCCCCGAGAATCCGGCTGATTTCCGGTCCGGGGTGTCCGGTGTGCGTTACGGTGACGTCCTACATTGACCGGTTGACGGAGCTTTCTTTAAAGCCAGGGAATATTGTATATGCCTTCGGGGATCTTTTGCGGGTGAAGGGATCTGCGGAGAGCCTTGCCGATGCCAAGGCAAGAGGAGGGCAGGTACGGATGCTCTACTCACCGATGGAGATGCTGACAGCGGCCGAGCAGGATCCGGGCCGGGTACACATCTTTGCCGCGGTGGGATTTGAAACAACGGCCCCGGTCTACGCGCTGATGGTAAAGGAGGCAAGGAAGAAGGGACTGCGGAATGTTCGGCTTCTGACCTCCTTGAAAACCATGCCGGAGGTGATCCGGTGGCTGTGCAGACACAACGGGGACGGAAGCGGTGCGGAAAAAAGGGACGAAGCAGACGGAGTCCGCAGGATTACCGGCTTTCTGGCTCCGGGGCATGTGTGCGCGGTGACAGGGTGCGGCGAGTATCGGGAGCTGGCAAGGGAGGCAGGACTCCCCTTTGTGGTATCCGGCTTTGAGGCCGGGGAGATCCTGGCGTCCATCTATGCGCTGGTGAAGCTGCAGGGAAGGGGTGAGGTGCGCAATCTCTATCCGCAGGTCGTCCGGGAGGAAGGAAATCCTGCAGCAAGGGAGGCGCTGTGCGGGGTATTTGCCCCTGCACCGGCGGCCTGGCGCGGAATGGGAGTCATCGATCATTCCGGGCTCCTTCTTCGGGAGGAATATCGGGATCTGGACGCGGGCTCCGGGGCATTGACGGAGGACCACATCGGAGCGGGCTGCCGCTGCCCGGAGGTCCTTATGGGACGGGCAGAGCCTACGGACTGTCCTATGTTCCGAACCGCATGTACGCCGATGTCCCCGCACGGCTCCTGCATGGTGTCGCAGGAGGGCACCTGCCACAACTACTATGTGGCGGGAATCGCATAAGACAGCATAGGGACGCGTAGAGACGCGTAGGGACACATAGGGACACATAAGGACAGGCAGCACAAACAGCAGCAGGAGGGAAAGATGGAGCGTATTACCATGGCTCACGGAAGCGGCGGCGAGGAAACCGGCCGTCTGATCGAGCGTATTTTTGCAGCAGAGTTTGCCAATCCTTATCTGCAGCAAATGGAGGATTCAACCACAGTGCCGGGAGGGGACGGCAGAGAGCTTGCCATGACCACGGACTCCTTTGTGGTCACACCGGTGGAGTATCCCGGAGGCGATATCGGACGCCTGTGCGTTTGCGGAACGGTCAATGACCTTTTGATGAGCGGGGCACAGCCGGCTTATCTGACCTGCGGCTTTATCCTGGAGGAGGGCCTTCCTGTAGAGCAGCTGCAGCGCATCGTGCATTCCCTGGCGGAAACTGCCCGGGAGGCCGGTGTCTGCGTTGTCGCCGGAGATACCAAGGTGGTGGAAAACCATTCCGGGCCGGACGGCGGCGTCATCATCAACACTGCGGGGGTCGGTTTTTTGCCGAAGGGACAAAAGCCGCTCTCGCCGAAGGACATTGCGGCGGGAGATGCCGTCATTGTTTCCGGCAATCTGGGAGACCATCATGCAGCCATTCTGGGAAAGCGCCTGAATCTGGACAATCCGATTCAAAGCGATCAGGCGCCCCTTGGAGAAATGGTGCGGGCCCTGTTTGCCGCAGGTGTTCATGTTCATGAGCTGAGGGATGTGACACGGGGCGGGCTGGCAACCGTTCTCAATGAGTTTGCAGCTGCCTCCGGAAAGCTGATTACACTGGAGGAGGCAGCTTTACCGGTAAGCGAAAAGGTGCAGGCCTTCTGCGGCATTCTGGGCCTGGATCCTCTGTACATGGGCAACGAAGGAAAGCTGGTGTGTTTTGTACCGGCCGGGGAGAAGGAGGCGGCGCTTGCCGCCGTTCGGGGAAGCCGCTACGGAAAAGATGCCGCCTGTGTGGGAGTCGTGTCCGAGTGCAGCAGGCAAGAGGAAAAGCCGTGCGTTTTGATTCATACAAGAGTGGGCGGCCGGAGAGTTGTGGGTCCCCTGTTCGGAGAGGGACTTCCGCGGATTTGCTGAAGAGATCCCCTTGTTTGATTGTCGGCGCGAATGTTGTAATATAAGCAGGTATGATGATGCAGCGCAGTACAGTACAGACAAAGGAGCAATATGACACTGAAGAAGAAACCGGTTACCGGCATGAAGGATGTGATGCCGCAGGAGATGGAAATCCGAGATTACTGCATTTCCGTCATTAAAAAAACCTATGCGGAGTTCGGCTTTCAGGGCATTGAGACGCCCTGTGTGGAAAGCATTGAGAATCTGACCTCCAAATCCGGCGGCGACAATGAAAAGCTGATCTTTAAAATCTTAAAAAGAGGCGAGAAGCTTCGCCTGGAGGAAGCCGGTAAAGAGGCGGATCTGGTGGACGGCGGGCTTCGCTATGACCTGACCGTGCCGCTGGTACGGTATTTTTCCAATCATGAAAACGAGCTTCCGATGCCATTTAAGGCACTTCAGATGGGCAATGTGTGGCGTGCGGACCGGCCGCAAAAGGGGCGGTACCGCCAGTTCATGCAGTGCGATATCGATATCATCGGCGAGCCCACCAATCTGGCGGAGATCGAACTGATCCTGGCTACGACGACGACGCTTGGACGGCTTGGCTTTCGGAATTTCCAGATCCGCATCAACGAGCGCCGGATCCTGAAGGCGATGGCGACGGTCTGCGGCTTCCCCGCGGAGCGCTTCGACGAGGTCTTTATCACGCTGGACAAGATGGACAAGATCGGACCGGACGGGGTGGAGAAGGAGCTTGTCGAGAACGGCTTCGGCGAGGAGGCGGCCGGCCGCTACAGGGCTTTGTTTGAGGGTCTGAAGGCCGCAAAGGATCCGCTTTCCTATCTGGAAAAGGAGCTGGCCGGCACCATTGAGGAAGATGTTATTCCGGGCCTTCGCGAAACCATCGAGACGGTGGAGGCGACCAGGCAGGCGGATTTTGAGATGGTTTTTGATCCGACGATTGTGCGCGGCATGAGCTACTACACCGGGACGATTTTTGAGATTGCGATGCCGGAGCTCGGCATCAGCGCCGGCGGCGGCGGGCGATACGACGGGATGGTGGGAAAGTTTACCGGGAAGGATGTTCCCGCATGCGGCTTTTCCATCGGCTTTGAGCGCATCATTCTGCTCCTTCTGGAGCAGGGCTTTCAGGTGCCGGGGAAGGGGAAAAAGGTTGCCTTTTTGCTGGAGAAGGGACTATCCGGCGACCGGCTGAAGGAGGCCGTGGAAAAGGCGCAGAAGGCCCGTATGGACGGAAAAACCGTTCTGGTGGTTCGGATGAACAAGAACAAGAAATTCCAGAAGCAGCAGATGGAGGCGCAGGGCTATACCGCCTTTGAGGAATTTTATCAGAATCCGATTGCGTAAAGGAGGAACAGATATGCAGTCACGTACCCATACCTGCGGAGAGCTCCGCATGGGAGATGTCGGCAAGAAGGTGCAGCTGGCCGGCTGGATGGAGAATCTGCGGGTGGTATCCGCAAGCCTTGGCTTTGCCGTGCTGCGGGATTTCTACGGAACGACACAGATTGTTGTTGAAAATGAGGAGATGATGGGACAGTTTAAGTCCATCACCAAGGAGTCCACCATCCGCGTCACCGGTGTGGTCAGAGAGCGCAGCTCCAAGAACCCCAAACAGGACACCGGAGACATCGAGGTGGTGCCGGAGGAGGTTACGGTGTTAGGGCGCTGCCGCTACACCAGCCTTCCCTTTGAAATCAATCACAGCAAGGAGGCAGATGAGCAGGTTCGGCTTAAGTACCGCTATCTGGATCTTCGCAATCCGGAGGTCAAAAAGAATATTCTCCTTCGCTGCAATGTGGTTGCCGCGCTGCGGAAGGCAATGACGGATCACGGTTTTCTGGAGATCACAACGCCGATCCTGACCGCCTCCTCTCCGGAGGGAGCGAGGGACTATCTTGTCCCCGCAAGGAAGCACCCCGGGAAGTTTTATGCTCTTCCTCAGGCGCCGCAGCAGTTCAAGCAGCTTCTGATGACCGCCGGGATTGATCGGTATTTCCAGATCGCACCCTGCTTTCGGGATGAGGATGCAAGAGGCGACCGCTCCCCGGGAGAGTTTTATCAGCTGGATATGGAGATGGCGTTTGCAAGTCAGGAGGATGTGTTTGCCGTGCTGGAGGATGTGCTGCCTCCGATCTTT
>CAYXAN010000044.1:0-10336 GCA_964461705.1 uncultured Sarcina sp.
AAAGCGCAGCGCCGTGGCTCCTGTTGTGATGGCCTCAATCGCATCCTCCTCGCAGTCGAAAACGCGGGCAGGACCTTCATGTGTCATCATCTCTGGAGCCACGGCGCTGCGCTTTACAATGCCGGTATCCGGAGCCAGATTTCCCTTCAGTACGGCAATACCGCCGTTCGGCATGAAAGGATTCTCCAGAGGACGGATCACCTCCGGATTTCTGTTGACGGCATTTGCGATATTCTCTCCGGTCGTCCTGCCGGTGACGGTCATGCCGTCCAGATACAGAAGATTCTTCTTGGTCAGCTCCTTCATGACCGCATAGATGCCGCCGGCCTCATTCAGATCCTCCATATACGTCGGCCCGGCCGGTGCAAGGTGGCAAAGGTTCGGGGTGCGGTCCGAAATCTCATTTGCATACTCCATGTTGAGATCAATGCCGCACTCATGTGCGATGGCCGGCAGATGCAGCATGGTGTTGGTGGAGCAGCCAAGGGCCATATCCACGGTAAGCGCATTGGTAAAGGCCTTTTCGGTCATAATGTCTCTGGGACGAATGTCCTTCTCAATCAGATTCATCACCGCATAGCCGGCCTCCTTGGCAAGCCGGATCCTTGCAGAGTAAACAGCAGGAATGGTGCCGTTCCCGCGAAGACCCATGCCGATGGCCTCGGTCAGACAGTTCATGGAATTGGCGGTATACATGCCGGAGCAGGAGCCGCAGGTAGGACATACATTCTCTTCAAAGCTGTCCAGCTCTTCCTTGGAAATCTTTCCCGCATCGTATGCCCCTACTGCCTCAAACATGGAAGAAAGGGAGCGCTTTCTCCCGTCCACATGACCTGCCAGCATGGGGCCGCCGGAAACAAACACCGTAGGAATATTGACGCGGGCTGCTGCCATCAGAAGTCCCGGAACGTTCTTGTCGCAGTTCGGGATCATGACAAGGCCGTCAAACTGATGTGCCTTTGCCATGCACTCGGTGGAGTCCGCAATCAGATCTCTGGTGACCAGAGAATACTTCATTCCGATGTGTCCCATGGCGATTCCGTCACAGACGGCAATGGCAGGGAACATCACAGGAACGCCGCCGGCCTCCGCGATTCCAAGCTTGACAGCCTGTGCAATCTTATCCAGATTCATATGTCCCGGCACAATCTCGTTGTAGGAACAAACCACGCCGATCATCGGCTTTTTCATTTCATCCTTGGTGAACCCAAGGGCATTGAACAGACTCCTGTGAGGAGCCTGCTGAATTCCTTCCTTTACGTTTGCACTCAGCATGTTATCCTCCTTCATTTAAGCGTGCATCGATTCCAGCCGCTCTGCAATGGCATCGCCCATGCCGGTGCAGCTCACCCTGGTCAGTCCCCTTGCTTCCTCCGGATCCTTGGGCATAAGATCGGAGCTTCGGATGCCGTCTGCCAGAGCCTTTTTCACTGCAGCCTCAATGGCATCCGCCTCTTCCGACAGATTAAAGGAATACCGCAGCATCATCGCAGCAGACAAAATCGTCGCAATGGGATTGGCGATGTTGAGGCCTGCGATATCCGGCGCACTCCCGTGGCTTGGCTCATAAAGTCCAAAGCTGCTCTCGTTCAGGGAGGCAGAGGACAGCATGCCGATGGAGCCTGTGATCATGGAAGCCTCATCAGATAAAATATCACCGAACATGTTCTCGGTTACGACAACATCAAACTGCTCCGGCTCCTTCACAAGCTGCATGGCGCAGTTATCCACCAGCATGTCTGTAACCTCCACATCCGGATAATCAGATGCCACCTCATGGACAACCCGTCTCCAGAGCCGGGATGTGTCCAGAACATTGGCCTTATCCACACTGGTCAGCTTTTTGCGCCGCTTTTGAGCAATCTCAAAGGCGGTTCTGGCAATTCTGCGGATTTCCTTCTCATTATACTGAAGGGTATCCACCGCTGTCTCCACGCCGTCGATTTCCTTCGTCCAGCGTTCGCCGAAATACAGTCCGCCCGTCAGCTCACGGACAATAATCAGATCAAACTGACGGCCGCCGTCCCTGGACACCAGCGGACAGGAAGCCGCCAGTTCAGGGAAAAGATAAGCGGGGCGCAGATTTGCATACAGTCCCAGTGCCTTGCGGATCCCCAGAAGGCCGGCCTCCGGACGCTTGGCCGGCGGCAGCTGATACCAGGGAGAGGTTTTGGCATCCCCTCCGATGGAGCCCATGAGAACGGCATCGCTATTTTTGGCGATTTCAATGGTCTCCTGCGTCAGAGGTTCCCCGTATTTGTCGATGGAGCACCCGCCCATCAGGATATCTGTATAGCGGATGCTGTGTCCGTATTTAACACAAACCTTGTCAAGAACCTTTCTGGCCTCTGCGACAATTTCCGGCCCGATCCCATCTCCGCCGATGACGGCAATATTCATTTCCATAGTCATACATCCTTTCCGTATTCACGATGCTGTCGCTGCAAGCCGGTATCCGTAAACAGGCGATCACGAACAAACACACAAAAAGAAGGCATTGTCGGCCTTCTTTTTGCGCTGCATAAAACAGACGATCATTTATTTGGATTCTTCGGCCAGAGCATCCTCAGGCTTCTCAACCTGCACAATCGAAGCCTTCTGCATCGGAATACGGCAATTCTTGTTGTTGCCGAATTCAACAATGACAGTGTCGTCGTTCATATCGACGATGACTCCGTAAAAGCCGGCCGTGGTCAAAACGCTGTCACCGACGGCAACTGCGGAGAGCATTGCTTCCTTTTGCTTCTTCTCTTTGCTCTGCGGACGCATAAAGAAGAAATAAAAAATGGCAACCAGAGCCACCATATAAATGATCGGGACGATCGTGCCGGTGGCGGAAGCAGTGGATGTGAGTGAATACATAACGGTTCCTCCTAATATGATAAAACACAACTTCTTTCCATGATACAACACGGGGTCAAAAATTGGTAGTGTATTTCTGCAGACCGCCATTCTGTGTGTTGCTGCTGTGTTTCTGCTGTGTTTCTGCAGGCCCACCCTGGCGCCGGCCGGCGAATGTGCGGTAACCTGCCCTGCGGCCTACGGTGTTCCCTTCAGATCCTCCAGCTTGTGCTTTTTATAGACCGGGTAGATTCCTGCATCGATGGCATCCCGGATTTCCTGCATCAGATGATTGTAGAAATACAGATTGTGCATCACGCAAAAGCGAAGTCCCAAGGTCTCCTGGGCCTTCAGAAGATGGCGGACATAGGCTCTGGAATAACCCTTTTTGCAGACAGGGCAGCCGCAGTGCTCATCAATAGGGCGCAGATCCTTTTCGTACGCAGCGTTCCGTATGTGCAGGGTTCCGTGGTTGGTATACAGATTGCCGTGCCGCCCGTTCCGCGACGGATATACGCAATCGAAAAAGTCCACGCCGCGGTCCACCGCCTCCAGAATGTTCTCGGGAGTTCCGACCCCCATCAGGTAGGTCGGCTTGTTCGGCGGAAGGAAGGGAACCACCGTATCCAGGATGCGGTACATCTGCTCATGGCTTTCTCCCACGGCAAGACCTCCCACGGCATAGCCGTCCAGATCCATTTCGGCAATCCGCTTCGCATGGTCAATTCGAATATCCTCAAAAATGGCTCCCTGATTGATGGCAAACAGCAGCTGATGCGGATTAAGCGCTCCCTCCTCCTCGCGCAGCTGTGCCATTTTCACCCGACACCGCTCCAGCCAGCGTGTCGTACGGTCAACGGAGCGGGAAACATATTCCCGATCTGCCAATGCCGGAGCGCATTCGTCAAAGGCCATGGCAATGGTGGAGCCCAAATTGGCCTGAATGGTCATGGATTCCTCCGGACCCATGAAAATATTCGCCCCGTCCACATGGGAATGAAAGCTTACGCCCTCCTCCTTGATCTTGCGCAGCTCTGCCAGGGAAAAAACCTGAAAGCCGCCGGAATCCGTCAGAATCGGTCTGTCCCACAGAGTGAACCGATGGAGTCCTCCCAGCTGCTTAATGACAGCATCACCGGTCCGTACGTGAAGGTGATAGGTGTTGCACAGCATCACCTGTGTCTGGATGTCGTGAAGGTCAAAGGCAGACAGGCCGCCCTTGATCGCTCCTGCGGTCGCAACGTTCATGAAAACCGGTGTTTCAATGGTTCCGTGCACCGTGGTCATGTGTGCCCTCTTGGCACGGCCACAGGTGCTGATAATCTGATAAGTATAATCCTGCTGCGGCATGTATTGTCCCTCAATTGCTCTGCTGATAGAATTTGCGCACACTGTCCGCCTTGGCTGTCATATTCATCAGCATCGCATCCAGAACGGTCAGCGCACACATGGTTTCACAGACCACAACGGCTCTTGGTACAACGCACGGGTCGTGCCGTCCGTGAATGCACAATGCCTTCGGCGTTCCGTCCGTCATTACTGTTTCCTGCGGCTGCGCAATGGAAGGCGTCGGCTTGAAGGCTGCCGTCAGCACAATGTCGGAACCGTTCGAAATACCGCCAAGAATACCGCCTGCATGGTTGGTTCGTGTGGAGATGTTTCCCTTTTCGTCGGTATAAAACGCATCGTTGTTCTCCGAGCCTCTTGCATAGGCCGAAAACATGGCATCACCGATTCCGACGGATTTACAGGCATTGATGCCCATCAGCGCATCGGCCAGTCTGGCATCCAGCCGCTGCAGGGTGGGATCTCCGATCCCGGCCGGAACGCCGCGGATGCTTCCCTTTACGATGCCGCCGACGGAATCCTGTGCGGCCCGGCACTCCTCAATGAAGGCGGTCGCCGCTGCGTCAGCCGCAGGATCCGGCATACAGGTCGGTGTCCGCAGAATCAGATCCCGATCAAAAGCCGCCGGATTGATCACCACATCGCCGATTGCTGCTGTGTAGAAGCAAAAGTCAATCCCCAACTCCTTCAGAAATTTTTCGGCAACCGCCCCCGCGGCAACTCTTGCCGCCGTTTCCCTTGCGGAGGCCCGTCCGCCTCCGCGATAATCACGAAATCCATATTTGACGGTATACGGATAATCGGCGTGCCCGGGGCGAAAACAATCCGCAATTTCACGGTAGTCCCCGGAATGCTGATTGGTGTTGCGGATCAGCAGGGCAATGGGGGTCCCCGTTGTCCTTCCCTCAAAGGTGCCGGAAAGAATTTCCACAAGATCATCTTCCTTACGAGGAGTGGAAATCCTGCTTGCGCCCGGCTTTCTTCGATCGAGGTAAGCCTGAATATCCGATTCTGTCAGCTCCATTCCCGCAGGAAACCCATCCAGCACAGCACCTACACAGGCTCCGTGGGACTCACCGAAGGTAGTCACCCGAAGCACATTGCCAAAATATGAACCAGCCATGAAAACTCCTGTCATCAGCACGTCTGCCGATACGAACGTGTCAGTAAAACATCTGCCGCCTTATTGGGAAAGCCTGTGGAAAATCACGCAGTTGGGCTTGTCCACGTGCAGTTCCTTTCCCTTCATCACAATGAGTCCCTTCTTAAGATCGCAGGTAAAGAAGGTCATCGTGTTGGATTCGTGATTCAGAGAAACCAGATGTCTGTTGTCCGGGAACAGAGTGCAGTCCTTCGGGTAATCGCCGGATACCGGCAGACACAGAATCCGGGACAATTCGCCTGTCTTTTCATTGATGGAGAAGATGGCAACGGAATTGTCTCCTGCATTGGAGCTGATCAGATATCTGAAGTCCTCCGAAAGATTCAGGGCCGAGGCTGCCGCATCGGCCGAATGATAATTGTTCAGGGTGGAGACGGTCTGCACCTTTTCGAAGTCCGGCATGCCGTGTTTGACATGGTAGGAAAATACGTCAATGGAGCATTTCATCTCGTTGACAATATAAACAAAGCGGCCGTCTTTGGACATTTTGATATGGCGCGGAGCCGATTCCAGCTCGCCGTGGATGATGTCTACCTGCTTGATTTTTCCGGTCGCCGCATTGAAGGCATATACATTCGTGTGATCCAGACCAAGGTCTGCCGCACATAGAAAACGGTTGTCCCTTGTCATTTTGACGCATTGCACGTGGGGACGGAAATTCCGCTCTGCAATGGAGCCCATGCCCTTGTGGTAGACCTCGTCGGCAATGGCACCGATTTCTCCTGTTTCGGGATTCAGCCGAAGGACGGTGATCTTGCCGTCATGATAGCCGGATACAAACAGCCAGGAATCCGTATAATCTGTGGACAGATAGGATCCGCGCATGCCGTTGATGGGGGCATTGTTGATCAGTGACAGGCTTCCGTCACCCTGGATCCCATAAGCCTCCACGCCGAAATCCGTAATGGAATAGAGATATTTGCGATTATGTGCAATGGTGATGTAGGAGGAGTTGGTAATGGTTACCCTGTCCTTCTCGATAAACCTGCCGTTCTCCATGTCCACGTCATAAACATGAATGCCGAAATTGTTGTTTGTGGAGGTCGTATAGGCCGAGACATAGGCGACATAGTGCGCGTCGCTTCCGTGCAGATTTACAGCCTGATCCTTTTCCTTAACAGCCATGATCCTTCTCCTTTCCGAGCAGCCTGCGCCTTTGCTTGCGCATTAATTGCTTTTGTGTCCGAACCAATCCTGCGTTTCATAGATGTCGGTAATATGAAAACGTGCGTCCTCTCCCAGGGTCAGCTCCAGAAGGGTGCAGTTTCCAATGCCCTGTTTCCAGATATCATCCAACGGCATCCAGCCAAGATGCATCATCATGATTCTCATGGTGCAGCCGTGGCATCCGACAAGCACACTCTCTCCCGGAGGATATGTCCGCATATCCTCCAGGAAGCCGGCGATTCGCGCTTCCACCTCCTGCAGGCTTTCCGCTCCCTCCGGGGGCACGTAAGCCGAGGGCTTTCGAAACAGATTTCCAGCCAAGGGAGCATCCTGATCAAAAGGAGTCCCATCCAGCGGCCCAAAGTTGACCTCCATCAGCCGTTCATCCAGATGAAACCGGGATCGATCCCACCCGGTGACAATTTCAACGGTTCGGACGGCCCGGTCGATGGGACTTGAATACACGGCATCGAAGGTCAGCCCCAGAGCCTGAACTCTTTTTTGCGCTTCCCTTGCCTGCGCTTCTCCCCGTTCATTCAGAGAGGTATTGACCTGTCCCTGAAACAGCCGGCGGGCATTCCAGTCCGTTTCACCATGACGAATTACGTACAGTTTCATTTCCATATTGTTCTTTCTGCCGGTCGGCCGCATCGGGCTTTTCCAAAGGAAACCTCAATGCGGTGCCAAGTGGATCCCTTTCTTTTTACTGTTCCTGACGCCCCACGGCAAGCCGATTGATCTGCGACGCTACATAACCGGCCCCATAGCCGTTGTCAATATTCACCACCGTAATTCCGTTCGCACAGGAATTCAGCATGGTCAAAAGGGCGGAGATACCGCCCAGATTTGCTCCGTAGCCGATGGAGGTGGGAACGGCAATGACAGGGTTTTCCACAAGTCCTGCCACGACGCCTGCCAGGGCACCCTCCATGCCGGCCACTGCAATCACAACATTGGCCTGTCGAATCTCTTCCACCTTGGACAACAGTCTGTGAATGCCGGAAACACCGACATCGTAAATGCGATCCACTCTGTTTCCAAGAAATTCTGCTGTTTTGGCCGCCTCCTCTGCAACGGCGATGTCTGCCGTACCTCCTGTGCAGACGGCAATTCTCCCCATTCCTGCCGGCTCCTTTGCGGCAGCCGGTGTCTGTACAGACAAAATCCGCGAAACAGGATCGTATTCCGCACCGGGCAGCACTCCCTTTACCAGATCGGCCTGATGAAGATCCGCCCTCGTTCCCATGACTTGGCCGTTCTTTTCGTACAGTGTCTGAAAAATGCCGACAAGATAAGAATCTTCCTTTCCCGGACAGTAGACAACCTCGGGATATCCGGAACGAACCGCCCGATGCAGATCAAGCTTTGCATAGCCAAGCTCCTCATAGGGCTTTTCCTGAAACAGCTGCTCCGCCGCCTCCGGCGAGAGGCCCCCCTGCTGCACCTGCCTTAGTATCTCCCTTGTTGTCATAGCATATTCTCCTTCGTACTGCGGACCTGTGCGGGATCCAGTGTTTCGTTCATACTGCCGGTGCGGTATCCCGTCAGGTCCATGGTCACGTAGGAGAAGCCATAGGTTCGGAAGGAGGCGGAAATCTCTTCCCGATGTGCGAGCAGCTTTTCAAATTCCTCCGGCAGCACCTCGATCCGCGCCAGATTGCCGTGAATGCGTACCCGAAGCTGACGAAAGCCAAGCTGCACAAGCAGCTCCTCCGCCCGATCCACCATTCTGAGCTTTTCCTCCGAGATGGTCTCACCATATACAAAGCGGGAGGCCAGACAGGCACAGGACTGCTTTTGCCAGGTTGGAAGTCCAAGCTCCTTTGAAATCTCACGAATCTCCTCTTTGGACAGCCCGGCCTCGCGAAGAGGCGAACGGATACCGAGCTCCCTGATGGCAATCAGTCCCGGCCGATAGTCGCCGTTGTCGTCTGTATTGGAGCCCTCGGCTACGAAGGCCAGGCGGCGCTCTCCGGCAAGACGCAGCATCTGTTCGAACAGGGCATGCTTACAAAGGTAACAGCGGTTGACCGGATTCTCACGATATCCCGGGACATTGATCTCATTGGAGTCAAACACCACCTGTGGAATTCCCCTCTCCTCACAGAAGTGACGGGCATCTCTGGCTTCTCTGGACGGGAAGGCTTCGGAGGATGCCGTAAGCGCAACCGCCCGATCACCCAGAACGTTTCCTGCCACTGTCAGCAGCAGGGTGGAATCCACGCCGCCCGAAAAGGCGACAGCGACACTGTCCATTTCCTTCAGGATCGATTGTAGCGCATGGTATTTGGTTTGTGTCAATTCCCTCATATTGTCAAGATACTCCCTGCCCGATTTAAAAATATGCCTTTTCCGGCGTTACCACAAGATCCATCGGGATATCCTCCTGTCCCATGGGAACCTCTTCGATGATCTGCTCATTGAACGCCATGCCGATGGACATCTTTTTGCAAAAATGTGCAAGATATCGATCATAATATCCGCCGCCGAAGCCGATGCGGCCAAGCTTGCTGTCAAAGGCGAGTCCCGGAACCAGAATCATGCAGTTTTCCGCCGAATCCAAAGAGATATGCGTTGTATAGGGAAACAGCAGCTCGGGATCTGCCTCCGGCTCCGGGATTCCCATGGCATTGGGGCGAAGTCTTCCCAGGTCCTCACAGAGGAAGAAATCCATGGCCTTATTGCGAAGAACCCTTGGAACATACACCTTTTTGCCGTCGCGAATGGCCTGACGTATGAAAGCCCTGGTATCAACCTCTGTCCCGCAGGATACATAGGTGAGAATGAACGCTGCAGACTCATACAATGCGGTGCTTAGGAGAATATTGGTAATGGCCTTGTTTTCAGTCTCGCGAACGTCGGCAGGGATGGCCGCCCGAACTTCCTTCATCCGCCTTCGCAGTGCTTCCTTTTCCTGATCAAATTCCATTTGGCTTGTTATCATCAATAGGTCTCCTCTACATATGCGATTAAATCAAAGGAAGGATCCTCGTCAGCACAGAATAAGGTTCCGACATTTGCGCCGTCAATCACATCCGAAATAATATCGACGCCGTTCTTGGTATTGGCGATGACCATATCACAACCGGTCGCTGTGGCCATGCGCGCAGCATGAAGCTTGGTATTCATGCCGCCGGTTCCGACACCGCTGCCGGTGGTCTCCTTTCCCATCTGCATGATTTCTTCCGTCAGGTGGGGGACAAACGGAATGAAGGCCGCATTGACATTGCTCCGTGGATCATCGGTATAAAGGCCGTCCACGTCCGACAGAAGAATCAGAAGATCCGCTCTTAGGATGGAGGCAACCATGGCAGAAAGCGAGTCGTTGTCTCCGAGCTTGTATTCCAGCGTGGCCACCACATCGTTTTCATTGACGATGGGAATGACCCCCATCGACAGAAGCTCCTCCATCGTTCCCTCCAGATTCCTTTTGCTGGTTGGATTTACAATGGTGGTCTTGGTCATCAAAACCTGACTGATCAGCTGATTATAGTCTTCAAAAAAGCGCTGATAGGTCATGATCAGCCTGGCCTGTCCGATGGAGGCACAAGCCTGCTTGCGCGTCATTTTGCCGGCCTCATGCACGAGCTTCTCCTGGTCTCTCCCCAGAGCCTCTCTTCCAACGGCAGTCGCACCTGAGGAAACCAAAATAACCTCTTTTCCCTGATTTTTCAGGTCGGCCAGCTCCCTTGCCAGATGATCGATCCGTCGATAATCCAGCCTTCCTGTTTCCGGATGAATCAGGGAGGAGGAGCCGATTTTGACCACGATCCGCTTCCGGCTCTTCAGATTTTTCCGATATTGAAGATTTTCCTGCAT
>CAYXAN010000045.1:0-5802 GCA_964461705.1 uncultured Sarcina sp.
TGCGAACAACTGCCTTCTTTACGGGGAGGCAGGAACCGGAAAATCCTCCAGCATCAAGGCTCTTACTAACGAATATTACGATAAGGGGCTGCGTGTGATCGAGGTGAGCCGCTATCAGTTCCGGGATCTCAATCATGTCATTGCCCGAATCAAAAACCGCAATTACCGGTTTATCCTTTATATGGATGACCTATCCTTTGAGGAAAATGAGACCGAGTACAAATATCTGAAGGCGGTCATTGAGGGAGGTCTGGAGAAGAAGCCGTCCAACGTTCTGATCTATGCCACCAGCAATCGAAGACACCTGATCCGGGAGAGCTTCCACGACAGGGCAGGGGTCGACATTGCCGACAAGCACGGCGGCGATACGGTACAGGAAAAGCTGTCGCTGGCGAGCCGCTTCGGTGTTTCCATTTACTATGGAGCACCTGATTTTGATGAATATCACGAGATTGTGGCGGAGCTGGCACACAGGAACGGGATTTCGATGGATCCAAAGGCTCTGAAAAAAGAGGCAACACAATGGGAAATGAACCACGGAGGGCTGTCCGGACGGACTGCACAGCAGTTCATTGATCATTTGCTCGGGAGCAGGTAAGAGGGAGGAACGGATGGCGATTCACACATTTGCAGCCATTGACGTGGGCAGCTATGAGCTGTGCATGGAAATTTTCGAGGTGTCCAAGGCACACGGGATTCGGGAGATCGATCATGTGGCGCGTAAGGTGGATCTTGGCAGCGACACCTATGCCACCGGGAAGCTGAGTCTGCATCACATTCAGGAGGTGCGGGACATTCTGCGGGATTATCGCAGGATCATGGACTCCTACAGGGTGACGGAGTATCAGGCCTATGGAACGTCAGCCATTCGGGAAATGACCAATGCCTCCATTATCCTCTCTCAATGGGAGGAGGAGACAGGCATCCACATTGATGTGCTGACCAATTCGGAGCAGCGCTTTCTGGATTACAAGTCCTTGGCATACCGGGGGAAGAATTTTGATCAGGTGGTCACAGAGGGCTGTGCCATTGTGGACATCGGCGGAAGCAGCCTGCAGATTTCTCTGTTTGAGAACGGCGTTTTGCAGTCCACGCAGAATCTGCGGCTGGGGGTTCTTCGCGTCCGGGAGCAGATCCGTCATGTGGAGGCCAAGCGCTCCCAGCTTCAGCAGATGATCAGCGAGATCGTCAATTCGCAGATGGAGGTCTTCACGGATCTGTATCTGGAGGGTCGGCGGATTCCCAACATCATTGTCGTAGACGATCATATTTCATCCTTCATGGAGGCCATGGGGGCGGAGCAGGCGGAGGAAAAGACCTTCCTGAAATATGCGGAGATGTTTTCCCGGAAAACCAGCGGGGAGCTGGCAAAGAAGTTCCGGATGTCGGAGGACAATATTTTTCTTTTTATGGTGTCCGGTGTCATCATGGGCTGCATCATGAAGGCCATCGGGGCAGAGCGGATCTATGCACCGGGCGTAACGCTGACGGACGGCATCGTCTATGAATATGCGGAGCAGCGCAGAATTCTTCCCCCGAGCCATGATTTTGAGGAGGATATCATTGCCTGCGCCCGGAACATTTCCGCCAGATATAAAGGAAACGTGGAAAGAGGACAGTCTCTGGAGCGGATTTCCACAAAGATTTTTGATGCAACCAAAAAAATACACGGGCTGGGGGAACGGGAGCGTCTCCTTCTGCGCCTTGCCTGCATTCTTCATGACTGCGGCAAATTTGTTTCCATCTCCAATGTTTCGGATTGCTCCTACAACATCATACAGAGCACGGAAATCATCGGGATTTCCCATATTGAGCGGGAAATTGTGGCAAACGTGGTGATGTATAACCACAGCGACTTTGTTTATTACGAGGAACGGATTGAGGCAACCGATCTGGACCGGGAGGCCTACCTGACGCTGACGAAGCTGACGGCCATTCTGCGTCTGGCCAACGGACTGGATCGAACGCACAAAAAGAAGCTGGATGATACCAGAATTACGGTTCGCGATGACCAGCTGGTGATCACGGCCAGAAGCAGCGTGGATCTGACTTTGGAAAAAGGGTTGTTTCAGGCAAGAGCGGGATTTTTTGCAGAGGTGTTCGGAATTACTCCCGTCATTCGTCAGAAATAGTCGGAAGAGGTGTGGATATGTGGCAACTGCATCGTGCAAACGGAATTGACAGCGCAGAAAAAAAGGTGAAGGCAGAGCGGAGTGCAGCCAAAAGAAAAGGCAGTGCAAAGGATCTGAAGCAGGATACAAAGGGAAAGGCAGGAAAAGAGACGGGAAGCAGCGCCCCTGCACAGCCTGCGGCTGCGGAAATTAATTGGCGCAGTCCCGAGTATTACTATAACCGTGAATTGTCCTGGCTGCAGTTTGACAGGCGGTGCCTCGGAGAGGCAAGAAGCAAGGAGAATCCTCTGATGGAGCGTCTGAACTTCCTGTCCATCACAGCCTCCAACCTGGACGAATTTTTCATGGTCCGGGTGGCATCCTTGCAGGATATGTGCAAGGCGGGCTATGCCAAAAGGGATATTTCCGGCATGACGGCACAGGAGCAGCTGGATGAGGTGCTCAAGGAGACGCATCGCTTTGTGGAGCTGCAGTATTCCACACTGAACCGGCAGCTCATTCCCGCGCTGAAGGATGCCGGCATCACGATTGTCAAGGATATCGATGAACTGACCGGAGAGGAGAGGGAGTTTATCGATGAATACTTTGATGCGGAGGTTTATCCTGTCGTGACTCCCATGGCGGTGGATTCCTCAAGACCGTTTCCGCTGATTCTGAATAAGTCGCTGAACATCGGGGCGCTTTTGAAACGGAAGGACAATGCCGGCCCCGGAATTCTCTCCCGGACCAATAAGAGCCAGAAGGCGCGAAAGGGTGAGGAGGAGAATCTGGAATTTGCCACGGTACAGGTGCCGTCCGTGCTGCCGAGGGTCATCCGTCTGCCGGGAGAGGCAAAGACCCGGCAGGGGGAAGCAGGGGCGCAGAGCAATGCGGCAGAAACGGGTGCCAGGGTGCGGGTGATTCTGCTGGAGGCCATCATTCGGGAGCATCTGGGGCAGCTGTTTCAGAGCTATGACGTCATCGGAACGGCACCCTTCCGCATTATGCGCAATGCGGATATGGATATCGATGAGGATGAGGCAGAGGATCTGCTGAAGGAAATCGAGAAATCTCTCAAGCAGCGGCGTCACGGAGAGGCTATTCGGCTGGAGATGGAAGAGGGGGCAGATCACAGACTGCTTCAGATTCTGCAGGAGGAGCTGCATCTGGATGAGAAGGAGGTCTTTGCCATTGACGGTCCCTTGGATCTGACCTTCCTTTCGAAGGTGCGAAAGCTCGAGGGGTTCGATGAGCTGCACGAGCATCGCTATTGTGCGCCGCAGGAAATTCCGGCGCTGCCGAAGGGGTGTGATATCTTTGCACAGATTCGGAAGGGGGATATTTTTGTAAGTCATCCCTATGAAACCTTTCAGCCGGTGGTGGATTTTATTGCCGGGGCGGCAGGGGATCCGGATGTTCTGGCCATCAAGCAGACGCTGTACCGCGTCAGCGGAAATTCGCCCATCGTCGCGGCTCTGGCCAAGGCAGCCGACAATGGGAAGCAGGTCACCGTTCTGGTGGAGCTGAAGGCAAGGTTTGATGAAGAGAACAACATCGTATGGGCAAGAATGCTGGAAAAGGCCGGCTGCCATGTCATCTACGGTCTGGTCGGCCTGAAGACGCATTCCAAAATCACGTTGGTGGTACGTCGGGAAGAGGATGGAATACGGCGCTATGTGCACCTTGGCACGGGCAACTACAATGACACAACCGCCAAGCTGTATACGGACGTGGGGCTTTTGACCTGCAAGGAGCCCTTCGGCGAGGATGCCACGGCGGTATTCAACATGCTGAGCGGATATTCGGAGCCTCGCTCCTGGAACCGTCTGCTGCTGGCTCCGCTGTGGCTGAAGGATCGCTTTGTGGAGCTCATCGGCCGCGAGGAGGAAAATGCAAGACGCGGAGAGCCTGCAAGAATTGTTGCCAAGATGAATTCTCTTTGCGATCCGGATATCATTGAGGCCTTGTACAAGGCCAGTGCAGCGGGGGTTCGCATTGATCTTATTGTTCGCGGAATCTGCTGCCTGAGGACGGGGATTCCCGGGATATCCGAGAACATTACCGTTCGCTCCATCGTGGGAAATTTCCTCGAGCATGCCCGGATTTTCATGTTTGAAAATGCCGGCCGACGCGAATTTTACGCAGGCTCGGCAGACTGGATGCCAAGAAATCTGGACCGCCGTGTGGAAATTGTATTCCCGCTGGAGGATGAGGGGGTGAAGGAGAAGGCATGGCACATCCTGGAGACGGAGCTGGCCGATACGGAGCAGGCAAGCATCCTGCAGCCGGACGGCACCTATGAGAAGGTGGACCGAAGGGGAAAGGAGAAGGTGAATTCTCAGCTTGTGTTCTCCGAGGAGGCCAAAAAGGCGGCAGAAAGAGCAAGGAGCCTGGAGAGGGAGCAAAGAATCTTTATTCCGGAGCAGAGAGAGCGAACGGAGGAAACGGATGCAGCACAGGAGCAGTAGAAGGAAAGCCTGTCAGCTTCCTCCCTTCGTGCTGGACGAAGAGGGCTATATCATTGACCAGGGGCATCTGGAGAAGGTGCCCTTCGGCTGGTTTTCGACCAGAGAAAAGGGGTGCGGCTGGATTGCCGCCTACAATCTTCTGAAGATGAACGGCATGGAGGAGCCGGCGTCCCAGGTCATTTGTGAGCTGGAGCGGTACGGCTTCCCGGGAAAGGTGTTCGGACAGGAAATTGTGTGGCTTCTGCTTTATTTAAGGCATAAGGGCTTTGCGGTCTGCCTTTCCAGGCCGGGCTGCAGAGGCTGCGAGGAAATGATGCAAAGATGCTCCACCGGGATCCTTATGTATCTGCACAGGAGGGGGGCACATTATGCGGCCTGCCGTGCCGCAGAGGATGGGCGGGTCCATCTGTATAATGCGATCTATCAGAAGAAGGATCATATTGTACCGATCCGGGAGTTCCTGGAGGAGTACAGTGTGCTTCACGGCGCCGTCATGATCGGCTGCAGACCGAGGATGGCGGTGATCCGCAGGGGAAAAAGCAATAGCCGTTAAAGGGGGAAAGAATGACGGAGAAAATGCAGCGGGAAGCGGCGGAAAAACTGCACGATCATGAGGAACAGGTCAAAAAGCTCCTGCGGGATCAGGTCGCGGAGTTTGCCGCCTTTTTGGAGGTGCTTCTGTCCATCATTGTACTGGTCGCATTGGTGATGGCGATCGTGCCGATCATTGTTCAGATGCCGGGACTTCTGACGGATGACAACAACGTGGAGATCTATTCCTTTCTGGAGAGATCGCTGGATATTGTGATCGGGATTGAGTTCATCAAGATGCTGGCAAAGCACAGTCCGGGAAGCGTTCTGGAGGTGCTGCTGTATGCCATTGCACGGCATATGATTGTCGGTCATGGCTCCGCCGTGGAGAACCTGATCAGTGTCGGCACCATTGCCCTGATTTTCATAATCCGTAAGTATTGCTTTGTTGCGTCCTTCGGCGAAATGCTGCCGGGAGGCGGAGGATACGCGCCGGATGTGTTCAAGCTCCGCTTCGGGACAGCAGCCGAGGAAGCGGCAGACCGGCCTGAAGCAAAAGACAGCACAGTGCAGACGCCGGCCGGAACGGAACACCGGTCAGACTGCCGTCTGTCGGCAAAAGACAGTACGGTACAGTAATCGGGATAATCCGGCATGGACAAGGGTGCGGGAGATTGCTATACTGAGGTTAG
>CAYXAN010000045.1:5902-10204 GCA_964461705.1 uncultured Sarcina sp.
AATCGGGATAATCCGGCATGGACAAGGGTGCGGGAGATTGCTATACTGAGGTTAGCCCGGAAGCAGTTCTCCTGTGTTATTTTGAACCTACAAATACTTTAAACGGGAGCCTGAAACGCAGCATGGCTGCCGCGCCCCCGTCATTGACGGAGAGTCTGAAGTTCTTCGGATTCGGGGATGGCAATAAGTGATGCTGAGGGTACCCACCTGGCTGAGGCTAGGAGTCAAAGTGCACAGGGCCGAAGGGTTTTTAAGGTGTTCGCAGTTTGGAAGGCAGGCTCACGGGAGTCTGCCTTCCTTTATCGTGGTGTGCCTGGCGGCGCACGTTTCTAACGGGTGAGTGCATGCTGGATCCGACCGGAAGATATTACAACATATTCATGGGCTGTATCTTGGGCGGCGCCTTTGGGGACGCCATGGGATTTCCGGTGGAGTTTCTGGAGCTTTCCGAGATTGTGGAGCAGTACGGCCCTCACGGAATCGTGGCTCCGACGCTGGGACCCAACGGGAGGATGATGGTCAGCGATGACACGCAGATGAGCCTGTTTACGCTGGACGGACTGACAACCGGAATGCAGAGAGCCCGAAGACGGGGGACGGATGCCAGAGCGGAGGTCTATTTGAACCGGGCATATCTGGACTGGTACGCGACGCAGCATACCAGACTCCGTTATACGGCGGCGTTTACATCCATTTATTCTGACGGAAGACTTCGGGCTCAGCGTGCTCCTGACCGAACCTGTCTGACCGCACTTACCTGTCAGTTCACAAATACCGGAAATCCACGGGACACCTTTGATGTCAAGAACCGCGGAAAACTGGAAAAGCCCATCAATGACAGCAAGGGCTGCGGCGGCGTGATGCGGTCGGCACCGATCGGGCTGATGCTGAATGCATTGAATTACAATCTGCAGGCGGAGAGCGTTGCCGCTGTGGCGGCAGGGGGAGCGGCCATTACACACGGAAATCCGCTGGGATGGCTTCCGGCGGCACTTCTGGCAGAGATCATTCATCGCATGACCTACAGAAAGGCAGCGGATCCGACCCTGGAGCGGCTGATGACCAATGCCCTCTATCAGGTAGAACGGCAATTTCGGGAATGGAAGGAAATGTCGGAATTTCTTGCGCTGATGGAGAAATCCATACAGCTGGGGGCAAATCCGGACATAAAGCCGGGGGCTGCACTGCCGTCCTTGGGAAAGGGAATGACCGGGGAATCGGCCCTGGCCATTGCCGTCTATCTGTCCCTTCGATATCGGAACGATTATTACACAGCGATACATGCAGCGGTCAATCAAAGCGGTGACTCCGACACCATCGGCTCCCTGACAGGAAATATCCTGGGAGCCTGGCTCGGATACGAAGCCATCGGCTCACAGCTGGATCGGATTTTCAATCAGAACGGCTTTCTGGAGCAGCATCTTGAAATGCATGATCTCATGGTCGATGCCGTGCAGCGGGCCTGGCACACGGCAATTCTTGAAAGCGAAGGTGGATGACATCCTGCGTTTGCGGATACCAAAACGCAGAGTTTCTATGTATAATGGTATCTGTTTAGCATCTGGCGATTTCAATCATGAATTGGCCGCTTGCAGATAAATTCATGATTGAAATGGGCAGGTGGCCAAGAGTCCGCCGCCGGCCGGCGGCCGGGCAGCAGGGTGTTTGCATCATAACGGTGTGCGGAGGCATCTGCATTCCGGTAAAAAGGAGAAGATATATGATACAGGAAGATCTGGAGCGGATCCGAAAGGAAGCGAGGGAGCGCCTGGAGAAGGCTTTCTCTCCGGAAGAGATCAATCAGGTGAAGGTGGATTTCCTTGGAAAAAAGGGACAGCTCACCGGGATTTTGAAGGGAATGAAGGATGTGGCAGCCGAGGAGCGTCCGAAGGTGGGACAGATGGTCAATGAGACCAGAGCCCGCATCGAGGAGGCAATCCGTGTTCACCAGAAGGAGGTGGAGGACAGGCTGCTGACAGAGCGTCTCAAGGCGGAGAAGATTGACGTCACTCTTCCCGCACAAAGAAAGGCCAGGGGACATCTTCACCCGAACACGGTGGCTCTTCGGGAAATCGAGGAGGTCTTCATCGGCATGGGCTACGAGGTGGTAGAGGGTCCGGAAATCGAAAAGGATTACTACAATTTCGAAGCTCTGAATATTCCCGCAGATCACCCTGCCAAGGATGAACAGGACACCTTCTACATCAATGGGGAGATGCTGCTGCGGACGCAGACCTCGGGCACGCAGATTCATGAGATGGAAAAGGGAAAGATTCCGATTCGCATGATCGCTCCCGGCCGCGTGTACCGTGCTGACGAGGTGGATGCCACCCACAGCCCGGTGTTCCATCAGGTTGAGGGACTGGTCATTGACAAGGGGATTACCTTTGCCGACCTCAAGGGAACACTGGAGGAATTTGCCAAATCGATTTTCGGCGAGGAAACAAGGGTTCGCTTCCGCCCGCACCACTTCCCGTTTACGGAGCCTTCTGCAGAGATGGATGTTTCCTGCTTCAAGTGCGGCGGCAAGGGCTGCAGCTTCTGCAAGAACGAGGGATGGATCGAGATCCTTGGCTGCGGCATGGTGCATCCTCATGTTCTGGAAATGAGCAAAATCGATCCGGAAGTGTATTCCGGCTTCGCCTTTGGCGTCGGTCTGGAGCGTATCGCCCTTCTCAAGTATGAAATTGATGACATGCGGCTCCTGTATGAGAATGACAAGAGGTTCATTGATCAGTTTTGAGGCAATATGAAAACGGAGCAGCCGATCTGTGCACGATTTGCGCAAAAAGGATTTGTTTGGCTGCATGCTCGAATGAAAGAAGGAGATACCTATGAATACACCACTTTCCTGGATTAAGGACTATGTTCCTGAACTGGGGTGCACGGACAAGGAATACTATGACAAAATGACCCTGGCCGGCACAAAGGTCGAGAATTGGAGAAGGCTGGACAACAACTGCGACAAAATCGTGGTGGGTCGTGTGGAGGAGATGTGTCATCATCCGGAAGCGGATCGCCTGTGGGTGTGCCGTGTCTGCATCGGCAGTGCCTATGAAGCCAACGGCTATACGGAGGAAACCGACGGAATTTCCGAGCACACAGAGGATACCGAAAATTGCATTCAGATTGTCACCAGTGCGCAGAATCTGCAGGTGGGGGATGTGGTTCCGACCTGCCTGAACGGAGGACGTGTGGCGGCCGGCCATGACGGCGAGGTTCCGCCGCCGGAGGGCTTCAAAATCAAATCCGGCAAGATGCGCGGACTTCCCAGCGTCGGAATGATGTGCGGCATTGAAGAGCTGGGTGCGTCCCGGGATATGTATCCGGAGGCTCCGGAGGACGGCATATATGTTTTCCCTAAGGATCAGGCCGAAGGGCTGGAGCCGGGAAGCGATGCTCTGGAGGCTTTGGGACTGCATGACACCAGCTTCGAATATGAAATCACCTCCAATCGTGTGGATTGCTATTCCATCCTTGGAATTGCCAGGGAAGCGGCGGTAGCCTTTGATGTACCCTTTGTTCCTCCTGTGGTTGAGGTTCGGCATGAGGGAGAGAAGGATACGGCGGATTACGTACAGGTAACCATCGAGGATAAGGATCTGTGCACACGCTATGTAGCAGCCATCTGCACCGATATCAAGATCGGCCCCAGCCCCCGCTGGATGCAGAGAAGGCTTGCCAATTACGGAATCCGTCCCATCAATAATCTGGTGGACATCACGAATTTTGTCATGATGGAGTACGGTCAGCCCATGCATGCGTATGACTACGATACCATCCGGGGCGGGAAGATTATTGTAAAGCGTGCACAGGATGGAGACACCTTTGTGACGCTGGATGATCAGGAGCGAGGGCTCGATCACGATGTGCTGATGATCAATGACGCGGAGCGTCCGATCGGTATTGCCGGCATCATGGGCGGTGAGGATTCCATGATCACGGACAATGTGAAGACGGTTCTCTTTGAGGCGGCCACATTTAACGGAACCAATATCCGTAAGTCTGCCAAGCGTGTGGGCATGCGCACGGAGGCGTCCGCCATCTTTGAGAAGGGTCTGGATCCTTACAATGCGTTGGACGCAATGGACCGGGCCTGCCAGCTGATGGAGCTTCTCGGCTGCGGAAAGGTGGCAAGAACCTATGTGGATGTGCATGAGGAGCTTCCGGCGCTTCGGAAGGTGGATTTTGTGCCGGAGCGGATCAATGCATACCTCGGAACCTCCTATTCGGCGGAGCGGATGCTGGATATTCTGACACGCGCGGGTCTTGTTTACGATGACAGCACCGGTGTCCTGACCA
>CAYXAN010000046.1:0-10177 GCA_964461705.1 uncultured Sarcina sp.
TTTCCGCATTCTGCTTCAATGTCGGATTAATTCTCAAATTAAGAGTTGCTGATTTCTCCATGACCTTCACCTCCATACATGTCTTATTGTAAGTGCATTGTCGTTACTTATCAATGATTTTCGTAACAATATTCATTATCTGTTAGCTTCCATTGATTTTTGCATTGATTTTTGAACTTAAAGAAAATTTAACACTTAGAAATGCTGAAATATTTTGTAGGCAAACCAGAGTGGAGTAAGATTAAACCTTCTTATGATTCATTTATGAACTATATAGAATCACTTTCTAAAAGTAAACGTCAAATAGTGCGCCTTCCGTAATCCATCTGACTTCGGCATACTTGAAAAAGTTCAAAAACTCAGCTTACGTTTTCAAGGAGAGGTTCCCCCAGCCTAAGAGCATATCTCCGACCAGTGGCGATACCACTATCCTGACTATGACATCAGCGGACAATGGAAGAAGGTCACGCCTTCACAGGAGCTCAGCGACCTCCTTGTAGAACAGCTGCAAAAAGAAGATAAAAGGTAAAACAAAAAGAGCCACCTGACTTCATCAGAAATCAGATAGCTCTTTTCTTATCTTTGGAATAATGAAAATTTGTTGCCATTTCGTTGCCACGAAAGGCTTTAAAGGCCCGAAAAGCACGTATTTATCAGCTTTTTCGAGGTTTCGAAATCATTCCAATTCGATCGTCCCCGGGGGCTTACTTGTCAGGTCATAGAGTACGCGGTTGACACCCTTTACTTCGTTGATGATGCGGCGCATACAGATCTGAAGTACATTCCACGGAATCTCTGCGGCCTCGGCTGTCATGAAATCGGAGGTCAGCACACCGCGCAGTGCCACGGCGTAATCATAGGTACGGCCGTCGCCCATGACACCGACGCTGCGCATATTGGTCAGGGCAGCAAAGAACTGTCCCTTTCCCATGTCAATGCCGCCCTTTTCCAGCTCTTCGCGGAAGATGGCATCGGCGTCCTGTACAATGCGAACCTTCTCTGCCGTCACCTCTCCTACAATACGAACCCCCAGCCCCGGTCCCGGGAAGGGCTGACGAAATACCAGGGCTCTGGGAAGTCCCAGCTCCAACCCTGTCTGCCGCACCTCATCCTTGAACAGATCTCGGAGGGGCTCCACGATCTCCTTAAAATCCACATTTTTGGGTAATCCGCCCACGTTGTGATGGGATTTGATCACCGCACTTCCGGAGCCGACCGCACCGCTCTCAACAACGTCAGGATAAATGGTCCCCTGCGCAAGGAAATCCACCTGCCCGATCTTTTTGGCCTCCTCCTCAAATACCTTGATGAATTCAGCCCCGATGATTTTACGTTTCTTTTCCGGATCCTCCACGCCGGCCAGCAGACCATAGAAACGGTCTGCCGCATTGACACGGACAAAATTCAGTTCAAAATCACCCCTCGGCCCAAAGACCGCCTCAACCTCGTCTCCCTCATTTTTACGAAGAAGTCCATGATCCACAAACACGCAGGTCAACTGCTTTCCGACGGCCTTTGCAAGAAGTGCTGCAGCTACAGAGGAATCCACTCCGCCGGACAATCCCAGCAAAACTTTTCCGCCGCCGATCTTCTCCCGAAGCTTTCGGATGGTTTCCTCTGCAAAGGACGCCATTTCCCACGTTCCCTTGCAGCCGCAGATATCAATCACAAAGCGGCGAAGGATCTTCATGCCTTCCTCTGTATGCTCCACCTCCGGATGGAACTGCACCGCATAAAGCCGTTTTTCCGGGTTTTCCATTGCTGCTGCCGGGCAATTCTCTGTATGCGCCGTGATATGGAATCCTTCCGGAACCTGCGCGATGTAATCCGTATGGCTCATCCATACCGTGGACTCCGGCTTCACATCTGCAAATAAAGCGGAGGAAGCGTCATCCACCAGAGTATTGGTGTGGCCGTATTCGCTCACAGGAGCGGTTGCGACCCTTCCGCCCAGCCGATATGCCATCAGCTGGGATCCATAGCAAATGCCCAGAATCGGCACCCCGATATCAAAAAGCTCGCTTGTATAAGTGGGAGAGGTTTCCTCATACACGCTGTTTGGTCCGCCGGTCAAAATGATTCCCTTCGGATTCATTGCCTTCAGCTTATCCAGTGAAAGGGTGTAAGGGTGAATCTCACAGTATACCTGATTTTCGCGGACTCTTCTGGCGATCAGCTGCTTGTACTGCCCGCCGAAATCCAGAACAACGATCAATTCTCTTTCCATCTGTGACTTTTCCACTTTCCGCCGTGAGATCTGATTTCCTGTCGGCATCCCACCGCTTTTCTTATAGTTCCGAACATCCCCTGTCGATTCCGATCTTCATGACGTCCCTGACAATTGCGCCGGACCTGACCATCGTGTCAGATCTGACCATTGCATCAGACCCGGGATTGTTTCCGTCCTAGTAAATGACCCTGCGAATGCAGATATACGCCCGGTACGTTGCCGCACTGTACTTGATGCCTGTCGCTGCCGTGCTGGCATGGACAACGGTTCCGTTTCCGATGTATAAGGCTACATGACCGGGATAACAAATGATATCTCCCGGCAAAGCATCCGCCAGCGAATCCACGGCAATCCCCGCACTTCTTTGCGACACATCCGTCCGGCCGATGGAATAGCCGAAATGAGCATACACCAGTGACGTGAAGCCCGAACAGTCTGTTCCGTTGGTCAGACTGTTGCCGCCGTAGACATAGGGATTTCCGACAAACTGGCAGGCATAATTCGCAACCGTCTGCCCGGAGACACCGCTGGAGCTCACCGGTGCGGATGTCCCGGAGCTGCTCCCGGAGGAGCTGCTCTCTGACGTATTGTCTGCGTCGGAACCGCTGTCTGCGGCATTCTCCTGCGTGCCGTCTGCCTTCGTGCTGCCGTCCGCGGCCTTCTTTGCCGCCTCTTCCGCAGCCTTCTGCGCTGCAGCCTGCCGCTCTGCCTCCGCCTTGGCCGCCTCTGCCTCTACTGCTGCGGAGAGCTCCGCATTCTGCGCCTTCAGCTGGACAGCAAGCTCCTGTGCTGCGGCCTGTGCCTCTTCCAGCTGTGCACTGATGTCCTCGTTTTTGGCCTGCAGCTCATCCACCGTTTCCTGCAGGGCTTCCTGTTCCCCCTCCAGACCGCGCTTGGATTCCTCCTGCTCTGCCTTCTGTTCCTCCAGCTGCTGCTGGATTTCCGCCACCTGCTGCTGCACCTGCCGGAATTCCTCCAGCTTTCTGCGGTCATAGTCGTAGAGCTGTTCCACGTAATCCACCTTGTTCAGCATATCCGAGAAGGAGGTGGCCTTCACCAGAATCTGCACATAGGTGGCATTTCCCTGCTCATACATGTACTTGATGCGCTGCTTCATGGCCTTATAGCGGGCTTCCTCGTCGGCCTTGGCCGCATCATATTCCTCCTGCTTGACAGCAATCTGATCATCAAGATCCGCGATGGTTTCCTCCAGCATCTGAATACTGGCAAGGATTTCCACCAGCTGTGCGTTTTTTTCCTCCAGCTCCGCATTGATGGCGGCCTCCTGATTCTTCAGGCTGGAGGCTTCACTTTGTGCGGCACTGAGCTGGTTTTTGGTAGCATTTGTCTTCTTTCGCAGGCTGTCCACCGTAGAAGCATACGCCCCGACAGACGGACCGGCGGCCAGCACCAGCGTCAGCAACACGGCAATCACTCTCTTCGCTCGAAATTTTTTGTTCCTGTGGTGTTTAGTATAATAGATTGTCATGAACAATACTTCCTGAAAAGAAACATCTCAAGCTGATACGTTCTATGCCGCTTTAAAGCTCACAGTTTCCGACCGTCCGGGGGAAGGGCAGAACATCACGAATGTTCTCCATACCGGTCAGGTACATAATGGCCCGCTCAAAGCCAAGACCAAAGCCCGCATGCCGTACAGAGCCGTAACGCCGAAGATCCAGATAAAAAGCATACTGGCTCTTGTCCATTCCCAGCTCCTCCATTCTGTTCTCCAGAACAGACAGATCATCCTCGCGCTGCGAGCCGCCGATGATCTCACCGATTCCGGGCACCAGACAATCGCAGGCCGCCACTGTTTTGCCGTCCGGATTCAGCTTCATATAGAAGGCTTTGATATCCTTCGGATAATCCGTAACAAAAACAGGACGCTTGAATTCCTTCTCGGTCAGGAATCTTTCATGCTCAGTCTGCAAATCACAGCCCCAATACACCTTGTTTTCGAATTCATCGTTGTGCTGTTCCAGAATCTTTACCGCATCGGTATAGGTAATCCTGCCGAAATCCGAGCTTGCCACATGCTCAAGCCGTTCAATCAGTCCCTTGTCAACGAACTGATTGAAGAAAGCCATTTCATCCGGCGCATTCTCCATGACGTAGCGGATGATGTATTTCAGCATATCCTCCGCCAGCTCCATGTTGTCCTCCAGATCGGCAAAGCAGATCTCCGGCTCGATCATCCAGAACTCTGCCGCATGACGGGTCGTGTTGGAGTTTTCCGCACGGAAAGTGGGTCCAAAGGTATACACATTGCGGAAAGCAAAGGCATACGTCTCCACGTCCAGCTGCCCGGATACCGTAAGATTCGTCGGTTTTCCGAAGAAATCCTGCGAATAATCCACCGTACCGTCCTCCTTGAGCGGAAGATGGTTCAGATCCAGGGTCGTCACCTGAAACATCTCTCCGGCGCCCTCTGCGTCACTGCCGGTAATTTCCGGAGCATGCACGTATACAAAATCTCTCTCCTGGAAAAATCTGTGGATTGCAAAGGCAGCCAGAGATCGAACCCGCATCACCGCTTCAAAGGTATTGGTGCGGACACGAAGATGGGGCATGGTCCGCAGGTACTCGAAGGTATGACGCTTTTTCTGCAAGGGATAATCCGGTGTGGACTCTCCCTCCACCTCGGCCCTGGCGACCTGCATCTCCAGCGGCTGCTTTGCCTCCGGTGTCGCTACGATCTTTCCGGTGGCAATGATTGCCGCACTGATGTTCAGCTTCGCCAGAACGGCAAAATCCCCAATATCCGCCGAATACACCAGCTGCAGATTTTTAAAGCAGGATCCGTCATCCAGCGCAATGAAGCCGATGGACTTGGAATCACGGTTGGACTTGATCCACCCCGCCACGGTCACTTCCTGATCGTAATACTTCTCCGGATCGGCATATATATCCCTGATGTCTACAAGCTTATAGGCAGTTCTCATCTCAGTTCTCCTCGGCATCTGCTGCTTCATCCGCAGCTGCGGCTTCTTCCCCTGCATCTGCCGCATCGGAAGCCTCCGTGTCCGCATCCTTCGCCGCTTCCGCGTCTGTATCTGCTGTCTCATCTGCAGCTGCTTCTTCTGTGTCCTCGGCATCTGCTGCGTCTTCCGTATCCGCCGCTTCCTCTGTTTCCTCCTCGTCGTCGCTCGGCTCCGTCACCACCGCGTTTTTCTGAAGAAACTCCAGCACATTCTGCAGCATCATGGATTCCCGTACCGACTCCGCATCCTCATTTTCCTTGAATTCGTCAACACTGCTGTAGCCGGCCTGGGCCGCGTAATTCGACAGCTGCGTGTTGAACTCCGTGCGGGAGGGATTCAGATCCTCCTTGTCCGCGATGACCTTCATAACCAGAAGCTCCTTGGCAGATTCGGTGGCATTTTCGGTCAGGATCTGCTCCGGATCATCCTCGTCAGCTCCCAGGAAGGAGGTCAGGAAATCATCCAGCTCCATGCCGTACTGCGTTGCATAATTCGTATAGTAGGTTTTCATGGACTCCGTCAGACGATCAATCATCTCCTGCGGCGGATCCTGCGGATAGGTGCTGTTCTCTACAATGTATTCCGCCACCTTATTCTGCACATCACTGTCATAAGTGCTCTGTGCCTGGGACAGAAGCTGTTCATAGACGTAATCCCTGTATTCCTCTACCGTGGTGACACCGTCGATGCCCATGCCGGCAGCCCATTCATCCGTCAGCTCCGGCGTTACCTTCTGGGAAATGGAATTTACCTTCACGGTGAAAACAACATCCTGTCCCGCCAGATCTTCACTGGAATAATCCTCCGGGAACGTCAGGTTCAAATCAAATTCATCACCAACCTTATGGCCGATGATGCCGTCCTCGAATCCATCGATGAAGGAGCCGGAGCCGATGGTCAGATCATATCCCTGAGCGCTGCCGCCGTCGAATTCCTCCCCGTCCTTCTTGCCGGTATAGTCGATGTTGGCGATATCGCCCTCCTGCACATCGTCCCGATCCGTGATTTCCTCATTGGTTGCGGAGCTGCTGAGCTGATACTGTATCACATAATCCAGATAGGTGTCCGATACGGAGGGTGTCTCCTCCTCCACCGGAATTTCCGAATAATCACAGGGAGTGGCATAGCTCGATGCCTTGATTCCGCTCAGATATGCCTTATTGGAGCCGCTGCAGCCTGCAACGGAGGCGGCAAGCACCACAGTCCCCGCCATTGCGATAAATCGATTGATTTTCATGAATTTCCGTTCCCTTCCTTTCATCACGGACGACGGCGCCTTTGTATCGGCGATCCGCGGCCGGTTCAGCAGAAAATCTGCGCCGTGCCGAACAATTATTACAGTTTAGCACAATGTCCCACCCCATTAAACCCCTTTTTCCTTGCTCAGGTAACGGGGCAGGTGTTATGATGAAGCGTACCGTTTTGAATGATTTCAGGAGGTTTTGCACGTGAGTACATCTCTTATTGTCACCTTGATTGTGATCGCTGTCCTTATTGGTGTTATGGTAGGCCTGTATTTCCTCGGAAAGAGGATGCAGAAGAAGCAGGCCGAGCAGGAACAGGCCGTGCAGGCCAACAAGCAGCCTGTCACCATGCTGATCATTGACAAAAAGAAAATGAAGCTGAAGGAGTCCGGGCTTCCGCAGACGGTCCTTGATTCCACCCCGTGGTATCTTCGCCGTTCCAAGCTCCCCATCGTCAAGGCAAAGGTCGGTCCGCAGATCATGAATCTCGTGGCGGATGAGCGGATCTTTGATGAGATTCCGGTCAAGAAGCAGGTTCGTGCCATGGTCAGCGGCATCTACATCGTTGAGGTGCGGGGCACCCACGGTCAGAAGCTGGAAAAGCCGGCACCAAAGAAAAAGAACGTCATCGGCCGCTTCATGGATAAGGTGCGCGAGATCGGAAGCGCAGGTCCCAGCGGGAAATAGCCGATATTTCCGGTGTGTCCATGTCTGCGCGGGCGAGCTCGCACAGACACGCACAGGCACGCAGCTGCTGCCCGGTTTTTACAGCAGCAGTACCTTTATAAAAGGTTCTGTCTGCGGCAGGCTCCCGGGGTTGTTCCGTATCTTGCTTTGAAGGCGCGGATGAAGTAGCTGATGTTCTCCATTCCTACGGCGGAGGCGATCTGAGAGACAGTGTCATTGGTGGTGAACAGAAGCTGCCTTGCCTTGGCAAGCCGGAATTCGATCAGATACTCCACCGGTGTCTTCTGCAGCTGTGTATGAAAACACCGCAGTGCTTCGCTTCTGCTGACGTTGGCTGCCTGAGCGATCTGTTCCAGCGTCACATTTTCCCCGTAATGTTCCTGAATATACTGCATCATCCGGCGGACACGCGACTGGAGCAGGATATCCCGCGGACTGCCCTTCCTCGACAAATCATCCCGGAATGTTTTCACAAAGCAATGCCACAGCTCTGCTGTCGACAGCCAGATCTGCATGCGATCCTGTGCATCCTTGTCTGCATCGCCGAACACGTTCCGCAGCCGAAGCAGTACCTGCTCCGCCGCCGGATCGTCCCTTTTCAGCAGGAAACAGGATCTGGCTGACTGCAGAACCGGCAGCACCCATTCCTGATACACGGCAGAATCCTCCGCCGCCAGAAGGGACGGCAGGAACAGAATGTTCGGCATCACAGCCACTCCTCTCTCCTCAAAATGATGAATGACCCTGCTGTTGATGAAAAGGCCGTCCCCCTCCTGCAGTACAATTCTCTCTGCGCCGGCGCAGCATTCGATGCTCCCCTTCTCCACATACAGCCATTCCAGCTCGGTGTGCCAATGCCACTCAATGGATTGATTGTCGAATTTCAGGATTTCATCAATATAATATTCAAACGGGAAAGCCGCGGATCCATGCTCCGTCGTTTCCCTCATATTTTCGTCAACTGAAATGTATGTCAGATGTTTTGCCATGGCTTTTCTCTTTTGTGCGATGCTTTTTCGCACCCGGCGTAAGTTCCCACGCTGTCGCTCCGTCATCTTTTCTTTCTTCGACTCGAACGGATTTGACGATATTGTGTTGTTTATTTGTGATATCTGTCAAGATTTTCCGTGTATCTGTGTGATATAAAACAACACGTGAACGTACCCAAAGGAGCTTTCGATGCTTCTTCGGAGTGTTAGGGGCAATGCTGATTTAATCAGCGTTTCCTTAGAATACCGTCTGCAGAAGCGCGTCTGCAGGCCGTTGTCTGCTGAGGTGAAACAATGAACCGCATTGATCAGAAAAAAGATTATCAGAAAACCATGTACGCCTGCTTTATCGGCTATATCGTACAGGCTGTCGTCAACAGCTTTGTTCCTCTTTTGTTTGTTACCTTTCAGAACACCTATCAGATTCCTCTGGAAAAAATCACTCTGCTGATTACCGTCAACTTTCTGATTCAGCTCATTGTTGACCTGTTGTCCGCAGGCTTCATCGACCGCATCGGCTACCGCGCTTCCGCTCTGCTGGCGCACGGCTGTGCCGCGGTCGGTCTGGCGCTTCTGACCATCCTGCCGGAGGTTGTCCCCGGCCATTTTGCAGGCATTCTCATCGCCGTGTGCATCTATGCCGTCGGCGGCGGCCTTCTGGAGGTTCTGATCAGCCCGATCATTGAAGCCTGCCCCACAGACAACAAGGAGGCTGCCATGAGCCTTCTTCATTCCTTCTATTGCTGGGGCGTGACCGGCGTTGTTCTGATTTCCACCATTTTCTTTGCCGTGTTCGGCATCAGCAGCTGGAAGATTCTGACCCTGCTGTGGGTTCTTCTGCCCATCGCAAACGGCCTCTTCTTCAGCAAAGTTCCGATTTACTCCCTTCAGGAAGACGGTGAAAAGGGCATGTCCATGCCGGAGCTGTTCCGAGAGAAAATTTTCTGGGTTCTGATGCTCATGATGGCGTGCTCCGGTGCCGCCGAGCAATCCGTCAGTCAATGGGCCTCCACCTTTGCAGAACAGGGTCTTGGCATCACCAAAACCCTCGGAGATCTGGTCGGACCGATGTCCTTCTCGATCCTGATGGGACTGGCTCGCCTCCTTTACGGCAAATACGGAGAAAAGATCGATCTGAACCGTTTCATGAGACTGAGCTGCGCTCTTTGTATCGCATCCTACCTTTGCATTTCGCTGTTCCCGAACCCGGTGGTTGAGCTGGCCGGCTGCGGCATCTGCGGCTTCTCCGTCGGCATTCTCTGGCCCGGAACCTTCAGCACGGCTTCGGCCTCCCTTCGACGCGGCGGAACGGTTCTTTTCGCCCTTCTGGCGCTGGCCGGGGATCTTGGCTGCTCCGGAGGTCCGACCCTGGTAGGCTTTGTCTCCAGCGCGGCAAACGGAAATCTTCACGCCGGCATTCTGGCTGCCATTGTATTTCCGGTTCTGCTGCTTCTCCTTTCCTTTGTCTTGTCCAGGCAAAGCGCGTCATGAATTTCTGAAAGCTCTGGTACTCCGTTTTTTCGCAGAGCTCTGAAAAGGCAGCTTCGGCTGCCTTTTCGTCTGCATAGACAGCGAACACCGTCGGTCCGGAGCCTGTCATCAGGCTCCCCAGGGCGCCGTGCTCCGTAAAGAATCGCTCCAGCTCCCCGATGATGGGATATGCCGCTCCTGTTTTCTGCTCCAGCACATTGCCCAGCAGCCCGCAAATACTCTGCAGATCTCCTTTTCGAATGGCCTCCGCCATGGCATCCACATCCGGATGGTGAATTTCCTCCTCCGGGATGCGGTCAAATTCCCGATACACCCACGGTGTGGAGACGTACAGATCCGGCTTGCACACAAGAAGCGATGCCTCTGGCGGTGTCGGAAGCCTTGTCAGCACCTCACCGATGCCCTCTGCCAGCTGTGTTCCCCCTGTGATACAGTAGGGAATATCCGCTCCCAGAGGGAGCGCCAGCTCCTGCAGCCGTTTGTCCGAGACCTCCAGACCGTACATTCTGCGCAGCAGGCGGAATACCGCTGCCGCGTCTGCGCTCCCGCCTG
>CAYXAN010000047.1:0-5456 GCA_964461705.1 uncultured Sarcina sp.
CTCGATGATGCTGAAAAAGCCGTGATACATTCCCCACGCAATGAAATTCCAGCTGGCGCCGTGCCACATTCCGGTGGCAAAGAACACAATCAGAAGGTTCAGGTAGGTTCTGCCCTTTCCCTTGCGGTTTCCGCCCAGAGGGATGTACAGATACTCCTGAAACCAGGTGCTGAGGGAAATGTGCCATCTGCGCCAGAATTCACGGATGGAGGAGCTCAGATAGGGATAACGGAAGTTCTCCAGAAAGTCAAAGCCGAACATCCTGCCAAGACCGATGGCCATGTCCGAATAGCCGGAGAAATCATAATAAATCTGCAGCGTATAGGTCAGCGCACACAGCCAGGCCATGCCGCCGGTTAAGGAGGACACCTCCAGACCGTACAGGCTGTCTGCCGCCTGACCCACCAGATTGGAGATCAGAACCTTTTTGCCGAGGCCGTAGATGAAGCGGCGAAAGCCGGAGGCAACACGCTCCGGATTCACGGTGCGGTGGTCAATCTGCAGCTCAATGTCCCGGTATTTGACGATGGGGCCCGCGATCAGCTGCGGGAACAGCAGACATACAGCGCCAGGTACAGAAGATTCTTCTGGACCTTGATCTGCCCCCGATACAGGTCAATGACGTAGCTCATCGCCTGAAAGGTGAAAAAGCTGATGCCGATCGGCAGCGCAATGTTCGTCAGGGGCAGATTGACCCCGGGAATCACATGATTCACGGTATTGATGAAGAAATCCGTGTACTTGAAATATCCAAGAAGCGCAAGATTCACAACGACATCCAGCGCAAGAAACACCTTTCCTCTGCCGCGAAAGCGATCGATCAGCAGACCGAAGGCCCAGTTCAACAGAATGGAAACCAACAACAGAAGGATGTTTCCGGGCTCTCCCCAGGCATAAAACAGCAGGCTCGTCACCAGCAGCAAAAGATTCTGATACTGCGTCTTCCGGATCACCAGACTGAGGATGAACACCGCAGGAAAAAAGATCCAGAGGAAGACCATCGAACTAAAAACCATATCCGCTCCCCGTTTGTTTTTCGTTTGGACATACACGCATATTTTACTCTATGAGGTTGTTTTTCTCAATGCGAAGCGGACGCACACGAGGGTCTGCGAAGAGTATGCACAAGAAGCCCCGTAAGGAGAACCGTCACCGCTGCCATCACCGCGACAAAGGCGATAACCGCACCCAGAATGCCCTGCTGCCGCACCATGCGGGGCGTCAGGAAAAGAGACAGGGCCGCTCCCGCAAGATATACCCAGAGGATGTTCCTCTGAGCCCGTATGATGGTGAGCACGGCAATGCCAAACCCGCTTAGGGCAAGAAAGATGCCCCCCACCAGAATCAGCATCAGCTCCGCACGGTAGGCTGTCAGATCCGTGCTGTAAAGCCAGGACAAAACAGGAATTCCCAAAAGCCATGCCGCCGCAAGGATCGGCACTGAAATCAGACCCAGAGCTCCCACGATTTTCCAGATGCTGCTGCAAAAGCCCCTGCGGTTTCCCGTTTCCCAGTCCCTGGTCATAGAGATCAGCATCGGCTGATACAGAAACATATTCAAAAGCTGAATGACGAACACCGGCATGGCGATGAAGTTGTAGCAGGCCTGGGCGGCCTCATCCATGACGGCATCGATGGCGTATTTGGGCTCGTTGATCAGATAGAAGGAAAGGAAATTGACGGCGCACACCGGCAGGCATTCCTTCATCAGGCCAAGGAGCTTTCCGGCAGAAAAAGGGGTTCTGACATAAGCTGCGGTCTTCCGGAAGCAGGCGATCATCACCGCCGAGGCCGCAGCGGCCAGTCCCACAGCGAAAAGGGTTGCCGTCAGGAGATCTCCCGTGACGGCCAGCACCGCCAGCATTCCGCCGATGCTGACAAGAAGTCTTGCCACCACCAGCTTCCCGGACCTGTCAAGACGTCCCCTTTGCTGGTACCGTCCCTCGAAGACCTCCTCCAGACCGTCCACAGCCTTCAGAAGGCACATGGCATAGACACAGGCCGTTTTGTAGGCGGAATACTCTCCCCGCCATGCACTCCAGGCGACATATCCGGCGGAAAATACCAGCATCAGCGCCACCGTCAGGAGACGATGCCGCAGGTAGTCCGCAAAGGAATACCGCTCGGAAAGATCGGAGACCTGATAATTGCGGACACCGTAATTTCCCAGATACAAAAAAAGATTTCCCGTGGCAAAGGCGATGGAGAAGATCCCCGCCGCAGTCAGCCCGGAAACCCTTGTAATCACGATCAGGAGAAAGACCGACTGCCCGGCATTGAGCATGCCTCCGACCGCATTCCACAGAAAGTTCCCGGCCTGTCTCGCTGCCGGATCCGCCTGTACCGTCTCTGTTTTCACCGCCTGCTTCATCAAATACTCCCATCTGCTCCCTGGCGTCCCTCCAGAACCCCCGCCAGCACGCGGTCATGTGCCAGCTGCTCGAAGCGATCCTCCAGAGGCTCCAGCACAGCCGTCCCTGTTCCGTACCGCCGGTCCAGTGCCGTCTGCAGCAGGAAATCGGCCAGCTTGGGATTTTTGGGCAGCACCGGACCGTGCGAATAGGTCCCGAACACGTTGCGGTAGCGCACGCCCTCGGTTCCATCCTCTCCGTTGTTGCCCTTTCCCTTCAAAACCCGTCCAAGCGGCATCACACCCTCGCCCAGATAGGTTTTGCCGCTGTGGTTTTCAAAGCCGACCACGGTGCTGCCGCCGGACTCCTCTCCCAGACGAAACGCATAATTGTCGATCATGCGCTCCCTTGAGCCCACGGTATAGAAATCCACTGCCCCCAGAAACTCGCAGGTGGTTCCGTCGTAGGTCCGGTAATAATGGCCCATCATCTGGTATCCGCCGCAGATGCACAGGAAGGTTTTGCCGTCCTCCACGGCGGCCCGAAGCTCATCGCCCTTCCCGGCCTTGAGATCCCTAAGGAGAACCTCCTGTTCAAAATCCTGGCCGCCGCCGATAAAGAACAGATCGTAATCCTTCAGCGTCTTCGTGTCACCGATGCCCAGCTCCTCCACGACGCAGTCGATCCCGCGCCAGGAAAGGCGTTTCTGCAGACAGCGGATATTGCCCCGGTCTCCGTACAGATTCAGCACCTCCGGGTAGAGGTGACATATTCGCAGTTCCATCGATTCGTCCTCTTTCGTCCTATCGTCCTTTTGTATTTGTTCAGCACCTGCCCGTTTCAACGTGAATAGGGCGCCCTGCGGGCGAATTCACTATCCGGCAAAGCCGTCAGCCCTTCCAGAAATCCGCGCCGCCGGTGGCATCGGACAGCGCCTTGCGCAGCGACAGCATTGACGTGTAATTGGGCAGAATAAAGCAAGGACACCCATCCTCGCGCATTCTTGTCAAAAGCTCCTCATTGTCCCTGCAGTGCGTGATGTCCTCTTCCCTCCAGCCGGCATACTTGAGCCGAAGCTGCATGTCCTCTGCCCGGTCGCCGGACACATAGATGTGCCGGATATGCTCATTCCCCGCCAGCTGCTCGTAATCCGCATCCCATATCCAGGAGATGTCGTGCCCGTCTGCCGTCCGGTCATTGAGACACAAAATCAGACTGTAATCCTGCTCGAGGCTTCCCACATAGGAGAGCGCCTGATTGCAGCCTGCCGGATTCTTGACCAGGATCATCTGCACCCGATTCCCGGAAAGCTCGAAGGTCTCCATCCTGCCGAAGCTCGAGCGGACGTCGGACAGGGTCGGCAGGAGCTCCTCCCCGGTCAGCCCAAAGGCGATGCCGGCGCAGACCGCCGCCGCCGCATTGTAGATGTTGTACACCGCGGGAAGGCCGATGTGAACCTCCCTTTTGCTTTCTCCCAGCCGCATGGTGACGGTGCTGCCGTCCGCCGAGATCGAATGAATGTCCGTTACGGCCACGGATGCCTCCTGCCTCCTGTAACCGCAGGAGGGGCAATAGAAGCCGCCCAGATGCGCATAGGTGTGATAATGATAACGGTACGGCGCACCGCAGTGAATGCAGTATTTGGCATCGGAAATTGCCGCATCCTTCTGCTCCCCCACCGGAAGATCCAGCCCGTACCATACCACCTGATTGGGTATCCCCTCTGCCAGAGATGCCACCAGGGAATCGTCCGCGTTCAGGCACAGCACTGCCTCCGGCACCTTTTCTATTCCCATCCGCAGCTGCTGTGCCGTATGCATCACCTCTCCGTACCGATCGAGCTGGTCGCGAAACAGGTTGGTCACGACAATGACCTTCGGATGGATGAGCGGAACCACCTGCTTGAGTGCTCCCTCGTCACATTCGATCACGGCGTAACGGGTCTTGGGCTTTCCCGTCCAGGCGGCATTGCAGGTCATCTCGGCTGTTACGCCGGAGAGGAGGTTGGCCCCGGATTTGTTGGCAAGACAGGCGCGGCCGCCGGCCGTCAGGGCATGCTCGAGCATGCGGGAGGTGGTCGTCTTTCCGTTGGTTCCTGTCACCACAATGATCTCCATTCCGGCGCTGACCGTCTCAAGGATGTCACCGGCAAACAGACGGGCCGCCTTTCCGGGAAAGGCTGTTCCGCCCCTCCCAGAGAGGCGCAGCAGCGTGCGTGTCGCCTTGCAGGCGGCAACCGACAGAATGATTTGCAGTTGATTTGGTTTCTTCATTGTTATCCTCGCACCTTTCCTGCCAGCACCACCGCCATGTACAAAACGGGCTGATGCAGCAGGTAGATGATAAGAGAGTGTTGTCCCAGAAAGGACAGCGGCGGCACGTCCAGACGAAGAAGCGTCTCCTTCCAGTCCCCTGCCCGTTTCATCCAGAGTCCGGCATACAGTCCCGCCCAGAACAGGAAAATCCATGGCAGAACGGAAAAATAGTCCGTCGAATAAAAGCCGGGATCCGTAAAGCCCAGATAGGTCGCCGCCATCCCATGATACCACGCGCCGGGAAGGGGCACGGCATTGCCGGAGGGCAGCTGCAGCATACCGTCATTCACCCGCCGAAAGGCATAGAACAGCGCTCCCGACAGACACAGGCCGGCAAGCGGCGGAATCCTCTCCAGAAGGCTCTGCAGCAGCGCCGTCAGCAGCATGGCGCTGCCAAGAAAGGTCAACACGCCAAACACCACCCGGTCCTCCGGAAGGAACACCACCGTTGCCGCCGTAACCAGAAGCCCTGCCGCAAAAACCACTGCCCCCCGTCTCCATTTGCGAAAGGACAGGGACATGCAATAGCCGGACAGCAAAAGAAAGGTCCAGCAGATGGACTGCTGCCACAGATGCGCCGCATCGGAGCGGTACCAGGGCCAGTCTGCGCCGGCAAGATACACCATATCCCAGCTTCCGTGATACAGGATCATGCTGATGACGGTGATGCCGCGGATGACATCCAGCAGGGGATACCGCTTTCCCTGACGGCTGCCCCTTCCCTGCCTGCCCCGGCTGTTCTGTCTGCGCCGTCTCATGCCTTCTCCTTCGTCTGTTCCGATTCTTCCCG
>CAYXAN010000047.1:5556-8048 GCA_964461705.1 uncultured Sarcina sp.
CGGCTGCACCGCGGGCTGCAGGGTGTTCCTCACTTTTCGAATGACATACCGATAGGCCACGGCAGTGAACACTCCCGCTCCCAGCCAGGCAATGGGATCACACAAGGAGACCATCAGATAGTTCATGGTCATCATCGAGGCAAAGGCCAGAATAAACCGGCAGACCATCTCCGTCACGCCTCCCATCAGGGGAAGGAGACCATAGCCGCAGCCCTGCATGGTATTGCGGAAAACGAAAATATATCCCAGCGGGATATAAAACAGGGCGCAGCACACGGTGTACATTCGGGCATAGGGCATCATGGCGTCCAGATCCGTACCGGAGGAAAAGAACAGGGCCACCAGAGGCCGCAGAGCCACCACAACCAGAACGCCCGCCGCAATAGCATAAACCGTAATGCTGATGACCGCACTCCGGACTCCCTTTCGGATCCGTTCATATTCCCCCGCGCCGTAGTTCTGTCCCACGTAGGTTGCCATGGTCTGTCCGATCGAGTAATTTCCCTGCGTAATGAGCCCCTGCACCTTGCTGGCCGCCGTATAGCCTGCCACGGCCGTTGCTCCGTACAGATTGATGGCCGTCTGCATGACCATGGTGCCGGAGGCCGTAATGCCGAACTGCAGCGCCATGGGGATGCCCACCTGCAGCTGTCTTGCCGTCGCCCAGGGGTAATACCGCCACATTCCTTTGTCCGGGGTCAGCTCCGGAACCCTCTTTACGATATAAATAAAGCAGAAAACCGAGGAGATTCCCTGTGCCAGGTTGGTGGCAAGGGCCGCTCCCGCCGTCCCCATATGGAAGACAATGATCAGCACCAGATCCAGAATCACATTCAGGATCGCCGAAAACACCAGCACGATCAGAGGCATTTTGCTGTTGCCCACGGCGCGCAGAAGTGCGGAGAGCAGATTGTAGGCCATGCTGGCCGCAATGCCCATGCAGATCACGCTGATATAGGCATAGGCGTCCGCAAAGATTTCCTCCGGCGTGTTCATCAGACGCAGAAGGGGCCGCATCACTGCAAGACTTCCCGCTGTCATGATGACAATCACCGCCATGGACAGAATCACGCTGTTGGCAACGCTCTTCTTTACTCCCTCCGGATCCCCTGCGCCGTAGCGCTGAGCCGTCAGCACGGCAAAGCCGCTGGCAAGGCCGGAGCAAAAGCCCAGAATCAGGAACATGATGGTGCCGGTCGAGCCGACGGCGGCCAGCGCATTCGCACCCACAAAGCGTCCCACAATGATGGTGTCGCACATGTTGTAAAGCTGCTGAAACACATTCCCGATGAACAGCGGAATGGTGAAGCGGATGATGATGGATAAGGGATTTCCCTTGGTCATTTCGGATTGCATGGTGGCTGCGCCTTTCGTTTGGTAATGATGCCGGGAACAAGCACTCTGATGAGGGCCTGCTCCCGCAGGAAGTGTTGACCCCAACATCATAGGAGTGTTGACCCCAACATCATTTGGAATGACATCGAAAGCTGCTTTATGTATAATGTAGTTTTCGAGGCAACATTTGAATCGAGGTTAGCAGATGCTGAATCAATATTCAAGAGCAGAACGGATCTACGGAGCGGACGGTATGCAGCTTCTTCGCAGCAGCCGGGTCGCTGTGTTCGGAGTCGGCGGAGTCGGCGGCTATGTGGTGGAGGCTCTGGCGCGCATGGGAGTCGGTACTCTGGATCTTGTCGACAGCGACAGGGTTGACCTGACCAATCTCAACCGTCAGATTCTGGCCACCCGCAGCACCATCGGTCAGTATAAGGTGGATGCCGCAAGGGCCCGGATCCGCGAGATTGATCCGGACATCACCGTCCATACCTACAATACCTTTTTCCTTCCGGAGACTGCAGGACAGTTTGACTTCCGTTCGTATGATTATGTTGCGGACGCCATCGACACGGTCAGCGGTAAGATCCAGATCATCCTGCAGGCACAGGCAGCGGGAGTTCCCGTCATTTCCGCCATGGGCTGCGGCAACCGCACCGATCCCACGCAGCTTACGGTGACGGATCTGTTTCGGACCTCGCAGGATCCCCTGGCAAGAGTGATGCGCCGGGAGCTTCGAAAGCGGGGTGTGCGGCATTTGAAGGTTGTCTGCTCCACCGAGCCCGCTGTTCGTCCGATGGATTCCGACACTTCCTGTCTGCAGCACGGAAGCGGCACGCCGGATCCGGACGGAACGGATGCAAAGCGCAAGGCTATCCCCGGCTCCACCTCCTTTGTGCCGTCGGCAGCCGGCATGATGATGGCTGCCGCGATTGTCAATGATTTAACCCGGTTTGACCCCGCCGGCAGAACCAAGGGCGGTCTTAGAAGCTATGAAGGAAAACAGGAATCTTAACCGATCTCTTTCCTCGGGGACGCGCTCCGTTCCGAAGGATCCCGTCCCCGAGGATGATTTTGATCTGTCGGAGGACGATATCCCGGAGGATGACTTCGACCTGTCGGAGGACGATATCCCGGAGAGTGATTTCGACCCGGCA
>CAYXAN010000047.1:8148-9983 GCA_964461705.1 uncultured Sarcina sp.
GGACGATATCCCGGAGAGTGATTTCGACCCGGCAAGGGACGATATCCCGGAGAAGTCCGGGAAAGCCCCGGTCTCTTTGAAGACCCGCACCGTCCTCCTTTTTCTTGGAATTGCCGCTGCCGTGATCGGCGCGGTCTATCTGGCAGGCTGCCTTTATTTTGCAGGGCATTTCATGCTCCATACCACGCTGAACGGAATCGACGTCTCCTTCTGCCGTCCGGAAGAGGCAAAGGCGAGGGTAGAGGCGGCCGCGGCAGACTACACGCTGACCGTCAGGGGAAGGGACGACGTTTCGGATGTCGTGCAGGGCTCCGAGATTTCCTATTCCGTCACCTGCAGTGAGGATCTGTCCGCACTGATTCAGGAAACCTCCTGTCTGCAATGGCCTCTTTGTCTTTGGACCTCTGCGGCACATTCCGTGTCCTGCTCCGGCCTTTATGATGAAGCGCAGCTGGAATCGAAGCTGACGGAGCTGGCCTTTTTCCAAAGCGAGAACATCCGGCAGCCCTCCGACGCTGTCTGCAGCTATGTGGACGGCTCCTATCAGGTTGTCGCAGGAGATCCCGGAACCGTACCGGATGAGTCCGGCATTCTGCAGTCTGTACAGGCGGCACTTTCTGCCGACCTTTCCGAGGTAACGCTGGGGGATGACTGCTACCGGGAGGCAGAGCTGACCGCAGATGATCCCGGGCTCCAGGAGACGGCCTCCCTCCTGAATCAGATTCTGGATATGACGGTCACCATTTCCTTTGATGAGAAGGAGGAGATTCTGACCCGGGAGCAGCTGGCCTCCTTCATCGCCGCCCCTGCCGCAATGGAGAGTGCGGATTCCCCGGGCACCGGCGCGGAGGGCGCAGACTCCTCCAACGGTACGACAGGCACCGCCGGGGATGCCTCTTCCGGCTCTGCGGACACTGCCGGGGATGCCTCTGCGGACGCCTCCGATACCTCACAGACAGCCCTCACTAAGGAGGAGCAGCTTCAGGCTGAAATGGAAAAGCGCCTTTCCATGATTGATTTTCAGGAGGCCGCCATTACGGAATATGTTGCCTCCCTTGCCGACACCTACGATACCTGCGGCAAGGACCGCGAGTTTACGACACACGACGGAGACACCATCACGGTTTCCGGCGGCGACTACGGGTGGCAGATGGATCAGGAGGGAACCGTCACGGCACTCAAGGCCTTTCTGACTGCCGCAGAAAGCGGCAGCTTCGACCCTGTCTGGACACAGGAGGCGGCCTCTCACGGGGATCTCGACATCGGGACCACCTATGCCGAGGCGGATCTGGATCAGCAGAAGGTCTATCTTTACGTGGATGGGGAATGCATTCTGGAGACGGACTGCGTATCCGGCAAGGCCATTGATTCCGACCGGATTACCCCTACGGGAACCTACCGCATCAATTACCGCAAATCTCCGGCCGTGCTGAAGGGGGCTGACTATGAGTCTCCTGTCACCTACTGGATGCCCTTCAACCGCGGCGTCGGCTTCCACGATGCCACCTGGAGAAGCAAATTCGGCGGAGAGATTTACCTTACGGCGGGCTCCCACGGCTGCATCAACCTGCCCTACGACGCTGCCGGAACCCTGTATGAAAACGTCTATTCCGGCATGCCTGTGGTGGTCTACGGCGGCATGAGCGCCGAGGAGGCACAGGAGTACACCGGAAAGAAGCCGGATCCGCCGGTCAGCGTGCGGGAAAGCGAGACAGACATCGGAGGCGGAGCGGATGCCTCCTCGGATCCCGGTGCTGCAGGAAATGCGGAGGGGAGTGCCTCGGACGACACCGCCGAGCCGGCGGCCGCGCAGATCACTTCGGAGGCGCAAACCG
>CAYXAN010000048.1:0-9849 GCA_964461705.1 uncultured Sarcina sp.
CGGAAGGGGAATGTTGAACATCATTCCCAGAAAGGAAAAGGCCGCCGCAACCCCAAGCATCGGCAGCTGTTTCCCCGCACCGGAAGCCTGCCCGCCGATGGCGCTCCTTCCGTCATTCGTACCGCCGCAGGCGTTCTCCTCACTCCACAGGAAGCTTCGCACTCTTCGCGCGGAAATCCCCCACACCGGGATCATCACCGCCGTCATCACGGCGCAGGTCTGCGGGCTTAGATAATTGTCAGGAATATGCATACTCGTCCTTTCGTATGATGTGATACCAAGGGCAAAAGGCTCAACACTCCTTGCGGGAGCGCACAGCAATCTGGTTACCGCAGGGTCAAAAGATCTTTGCCTCATAATGCCCGGATTTCACTGCCCGGCAGCCGTATAATTATGCGGCGCTGCGTACACGCAGTAGCTCTCGGTTTCCAGCTGCAGTTGAAGGTCGGAGTGCTCGGACAACTGACATTCGAACTCTTCCATACGGCTCTTGGGAATAATATACGCCGTCTCCATATCCTCCGTAAGATACGGTACATACCAGGTCCGATCCGTCAGCCATTTACAGATTTCCAACGTTCCCACATCCGCTACAGCCGATACCTGCACCGCCCCGTTGCTGTACACCGTCATTGCGTTCGAAGAACTGTAGGTGCTGTAGCCGTATCGGCAGTTACGCTCCTCCATCCACGCAATGATTGTATCGTACTCCTCATTTACAGCAGGATGCAGCAAACTCGGCAGAAAATCCTGACGCCAGACCAGAACTGCAAAAATGAGAATCAGGCAAATCAGGCCTGCGCTCAATCCTCCGCACAGATGGAATTTTCTTCCCGCCTCATGACTTTCTGCGCGATCACTTGCTTCCGCACAAAGAGCACCTTCCTCACGGACAATGCTATGAATTTCCGGTTCTCTTACGCTCCCTGCAGACCATCGCTGCAGGACCTCCGCCGCACTGAAGGATATGACGAAATAAATCATGAAATAGTATCGCCATACGGAGGCCGTTGTTGTGAAGGCGCCCATCACCATGGCAACCAACAGGGACATCCCAAAAAAGCTTACTATGTACGCAGAATTCAGGTTCCATTGATCCCCCGTACCCGCAGCGCCGCGCACCACATGGACAATGTTTCCCGCCGCCGCTGCCGCAGCCGCTGCCAGCAGCAAAATCAGCAGAATTGTTCGGAGGATACTCTGGTTCTCGCAGTACAGGCAGTTCCAGACATCCGGCAGAACCGTCGTCAGGAGCTTTGATATTCCGCGGCGAATGTTGCGCGTCGTTCCAACTCCCACTGCCGTCGGCGCCCGGGATCCGAGAAAGCTGGCTGCCAACAGACTCATCGCATACAGAAAGCTTCTCCTATGTGCGGCAGTCTCTGCTCTCCATCTCTCCTCGCATCCTGCCTTTTTTCCATAACCGGCTGCGCCCCGACTTTCCGCAGAACAGGCGCGATGCTTACAGCATATCCTATGTTTCCCAATCCAAAACAAGGCCAACCGCACCAGCTCCACGGCTGCCAAAGGTGCATAGCAGATCAAGGCGGCCCGCAGTCCCGATAAGCTGATGACTGCCGCCAGCACGGCGGCTGCCAGGGCCTGCCATTGCCATCCTTTGGCTTCGTGAATGACATTCAGCCAGATCATTAACGTCATCAGCATCAAAATGCAGTGAATTGCGTAATATACCGCATACAGATAGAGAATCTGCGCATGATGCATTGCTCCCGGAATCACCAGAAGGAGCAGCAATCCGGCTGCTGCCGGGACGAAGCCAAAACCCAGTTTTTTCATCAGCCTGCCATACAGGCCCGCCAGGAGCAGCATCATCATGCTGCAGGCAATTCCCATGGACAGGTTCATATTCCCTGTCATCCCGTAGAACAGTGCTCCGAGCAGATTCACATTTAATATTCGGGTTTCCGTGCTGGGATAGAACTCCTCCGGAACAATCGACTGATGCTCCCAGATGGCTCTCGCATTGAGTGCCTCTGCTCCGATGTCCGAATCCATCTGTGCTGTGTAGCGGAAGACATTCAGAAAGATATAGGTACCCATTACCGCAGCCAGGCAAGCCGCCAGCAGAACCGCAGGACATTTGTACAAACCGGCTTTTTTATTTGTTGTGGTGCCTGCGCGAGCAGGCACGGCAGTTTTCCGTTCCATTTTCTCTATGACACAGGTACGCATCACTTCACTCCACCCATGGTGCTGCTGGCATTGGGAAAACGCTGAGGAAAGTGTTTCCCTCGCCGGATCCCGGCTGCGAAGCAGCATTTTCCCCTGCAAATCCGTGCGATCTCCGCCGGAAGCTGCTAAGGTCAAAAGGTTCCCATCTGACCTAGGTTACCGTTGTTTGTGCCCTGACCACAGGACTCACCCGGGTCCGGATTTGTACCTTGAAAATTGCAGCCAAAGCTTATATTTAAGCCATTTACAGGGCTTCTGCGGTATAATAGAGACATTGTACGTTATTGTGTCATGATTTATCCATAAAATCCAGTAGGATTCCGAGGTCAAAAGGTCCAATGCTCCGATTCTCCGATGAGAGCTTGCTCCCGCCGTGGAGCGCCCGCCTTGGGACCCGCCGCAGCATCCGCAATCCGCTCACAGGAGAATCCGACCATGCGCACCCTGCCTGCACCCAAAAAAGCCGTTTTTTTGTCCAGCTCCAAGCTCCTGAAGGGAGATTATGACTGCCTGTTCCGGGATGAAACGAAGGAGCCTTACGTTTCCTATTCGTACCATGACTTCTATGAATTTCAGATTTTTCTCGGAAATGCCGGCATCATGAACGTGGACGGTCACGAGTACTATGCACAGGCAGGAGATATCGCGTTGATTGACATGTTCACCCCTCACGAGCTCAACATCAATCCGGGGTATCACTATGAGCGTTTTTCCATCAGTCTCGCCGCCTCCCTGCTCATCACCATGAGCACTCCCAACGCAAACCTCCCCGGCCTCTTTCGATATATGAAGAATCACAAGACCATCATCCACATCCCGGATGACAAATTTGCCAAATACCGGCGGCTTCTTCACGAATACCGCAGTGCGGATATCACGGACGGACAGGATCTCTATGACAAGGCCATCATCCACACCCTGCTGGCCTATGCGTACAATGACTGCCATGTAAATGTCAGTGAGGATGCGGTCAATGACCACTATATTGCCATCATTTCCTCCATCATCAACTACATCAACCAGCACCTTTCAGAGGAAATCACACTGCAGCGGCTCGCCGATGAGGTCAGCTACAGCGAATACTACGTGTGCCGCATTTTCAAACGCTTTACCGGCAAGAATCTTTCCACCTACATTCAGGAAAAGCGGATCGGCGAGGCCAGCCGCCTCATCCGTCAGGGGTCTCCTGTCAATAAGGCAGCGGAGGATGTCGGCTTCAACAACTACAGCTATTTCTACAAGACCTTCCTCAAGCTCAACGGCTGCGCTCCCAACGATTACCGCAAGCAGTTCCTGAAATAACATTCCGCAGGGAAACGTGAAATCACCGGAGGGCTGTAAAAGCTTTCCGGTGATTTCCGTTGTTCTCGATATAAGGAAGGAGACAGGTGCTGATTTTCTGTCTGTTATGGCGGTTTTGAAAATCCTCGATGTGGCTTTGCCAGTAAGCACCCGCATCTCTATTTTCTTTCGGAAAATCTCGATGTGGCTTTGCCGGTAAGCACCCGCATCTCTATTTTCCTTCGGAAAATCTCGATGTGGCCGGGCAGAGGGGCTTCGCCCCTTGCCCGCCTGCCGATTTCAATCATGGATCTGTCTGCAAGCAGCCGATCCATGTTGAAACCGGCAGGTGCTTACTTATTCATGTAGTCAACAACCTTGTCAATCTGCTCGGCGAAGGTGCCGTCAAATTTGTTCTCGAAGAAGGCGCCGCCGATGGTGAAGGCCCAGGAGTCGGCATCCTTGACCTCATCCAGTCTCTGGTAGCCGTTGACCGAACCGGCCAGGCAGACCGGAGCATTCACGCCGGCAACGAACTTCTTGTTGAGCTCCACTGCATCGCCTTCATAGCGATAGCCCAGAAGATCGATTCCGTAGGCACCCTTTGCGATGTAGGAGTTTGCCTCATCGATCATTCCCTGAATGGTTCCGCGAAGAACGGAGGGACGGCCGGTGATCTCGCCGACGAAGGGCATATACTTCAGATTGTTCTCCTTGCAGTAGTCCATGATGGACTGGAAGTACAGGGTTCCCATCAGGATGTCGACGCCGCAGGCAACGGCCATCTTTGCACCCTCCAGGCACTCCTCCTCGGTATAGGCAACCACCTCCAGGAAGGTGGTCTTGCCAAGAGACTTCATGTAGGAAAACAGCTCCTTCATCTCCTCCAGAGGAAGTCCGACCTCCTTGAAGCCCCAGTACTTGGCCTTGGTGTCCTTGCAGGACTCAAATACATCCTTGGCATTCTTCACGGTGACATCGTTGTGTGTAAGCATGACAATCAGTTCCGGACGTTTCATTTCATTCTCCTTTCGAATACACATTCTCTTTATTATCTTTTACGTCTATATCTTTTGCGGCCGGCAGGCGCCAAGCTCCTATCTGCGCAAGCAGGCGGCATAACGAATGAAAACGGCTGTTTTCAGCCTGCGGGATGCTCCGCGTCAAAATCGTAGAGCTTCTCCAGGGAAGCAAACAAAAGCTTGAACTTCTCATACTGCCGAACATAAAGAGCGTGACGCTCCTTGTTCGGCGTATAGGACTTTTTGATTTTCACCATGGAGTCCACGGCCGCATCAATGCTCTCGAAAACCCCTGCTGCCGTTCCCGCCAGAATCGCTGCGCCGAGGCAGGCCGTATCCTGAGAGGAATAGGTCACATTCAGGGTCTTGCCGGTGATGTCCGCCTTGATCTGATTCCAGACCTCCGACTTGGAGCCGCCTCCCATGGTGCGGATCTGCTTCACCTCCAGTCCCATCGCGGCAATGGCTTCAAGATTCCGGCAAATCAGATATCCCAGGCTCTCCATCACGGCACGGATGAAGTGCCCCTTCGTTGTCTTGAGCGTTGCGCCGTAGAACACGCCCTTGGCGTTCAGATTGACATCCGGTGCCATGGAGCCCTGCAGGTGCGGAAGACAGATCAAGCCGTCTGCGCCGGGTGCAACCTGCTCCACCTCACGGTTCATCAGATCATAGGAATCAATGCCCGTCAGCGTCTGCAGATCCATCTCCTCCTTGCAGAAGTTGTCCCGAAACCAGCGAAGACACATCCCGCCGGTGGTGAAGGTATGCATCATATAGGTGTCGGGCAAGGCAAAATAGTGAACCGGCATCTGCCGATTCGGATCGTAGGTCAGCGCCTTCGTCGGCACACAGATGGCAAGCGCCGCACCGATATTTTCCGAGAAGATCCCGGGGCGGATGTTGCCGACACCGATGGCTCCGGCTGCCTGATCCAGACACCCTGTCGTGATGACCGCATCCTCCGCGATGCCAAGCTCCCTTGCCATCTGCGGAAGGATGGTCCCGACAACCTCGCCGGATTCCCGGATCTCCGGAAGCATGCTCTCGTCAATGCCGATGAAGTCCAGCATTTCCTTCCAATACTTCTTTGTGGTGATATCCCAGTATTCTGTGGAGGTCAGAAGCGATCCCTCTGCAACGAACCGGCCGGTCAAAAGGTAGATGATGTAATCCTCCAGCAAAAGAAAGTGACGGATCCTTGCAAATCTCTCCGGCTCGTTTTCCTTGACCCACAAAAGCTTTGCAGCCGGCCAGTTTGCCTCGAAGCTGACCTGACCGGTCACCTTGTAGCAAAGCTCATCGCCGAAGTGCTGACGCATCGCCTCGGCCTGCTTTCCCGCCCGGTTGTCCATCCAGACAATGGCATTTCCGACTTCCTTTCCCTCCCCGTCCAGGAAGCACAGGGTCTCGCCCTGCACGGAAAACCCGACAATGCCGATTTGCCGCAGCTCCACCGCGCCCTTTTCTGCTATATCAGACAGGCCTTTCTTGATCGAATCCATGTAGATCCCGCAGGGAACCTCCACGATTCCCTGAGCCGGTGTCAGAAGGGAATACTCCGTCACGGCCGATGCGCGAAGCGTTCCGGTCCGGTCATAGACAGCGGTCTTAAGGGAGGTCGTCCCAATGTCTATCCCAAGAATGAGTTTCTCCATACTGCTCCTTTGTATACCGCAGGAGGACACAAGGGTGCCCCTGCGAACGGTCCCTGTTTATGTGCTTTTTGTCTTTAGGAAAACGCTGATAAAAGCGTTTCCCCGGCATCACTGCCGGTATCCTGACCGATCACTGCAGCGTCATCACCTTCACGCCAAGGTACTTGCACACCAGACGCACCAGCTCGGCATAATTACCTTCCTTAACGACAACATGGTGATGAAGGCCTGCACCGATCATCTGACGGATCACCTCGCCGGGCTTCACGCCGTCCGCGCGAAGCTTCAAAACCAGCTTCTCGCCGGCATCAACCCACTCCTTGTGGTTCACCGGAAGAGTTCTCCCCGTTGCCACCATCAGCTGATACTGTCCTGCTGTACCCTGCATGTCGCAGAAGGTCACCTTCGGCATTGCCTTTAACGGCACACCGATGAATGCGCCGGTATCTCCGGACGGATTGGTCACCACCTTGTCAAGGCTCTCTGCAAGAGAGGCCGCGCTGCTGCCCTCGTGGCAGATGGTCAGATAGTCCTCGGCATCGTTGTAGCTGCCGATCTCTCCCAGTGCGCAGGCACCGCCGTCTGCCGCCTGATTCAGAATAAACTGCGTGACCACGTGGGCGATGTCGCCCTCGGTGTCAACGATATAGCCCTCATCGGAAAGCCAGGATGCGGTCTGATTCATCAGGCCGCCGTAGTTCGGGTAGCACTCTGCGGCAATGCCGTCCAGTCCCATGTCTGTGATCTTGTCCTTTGTTGCCTGATACACCTTGGCCATCCACAGCATGACCTCATGCGTGCACTTCACGGTTCCGGTGCGATCCGCCACCTTTTTCAGGATCTCCTCTGCCTCGGCATCCGTGATTGCGGCGGCAGCGTCGGTGATCTCCTCCATCTCAAAATGAATGATGGTGGGGCCGAGGGTGTCCGAAAACTCCCACTCCTCGATGGTCATATCCTGAGGTCCCGCCACGCGCCAGGTCTGCCGAGGACCCACCAATGCAATGCGCAGCTTTTTCACCCTTGCGGCGATCTGCCCTGCCCTGGCTACTTTATAGATCCTGTCGATGACGCCGTCATCCTCCACGAGTCCGTAGACATATTCGAAGGGAATGCCCCGTGTGGTCAAAACACTCCCAAAATTCTGAATGCAGCCGATGGAGAAGGTCTCCGGATAGGGGACAGCCCAGAACAACGTCGGCACCTGCAGCTCATGGATGAACAGATATTTGAGGGAATCCGTCACCCAGGTGACATCCATGACGGCAATGGATTCGATCCCCGCCGCCTTCATCTGATCACAGACCTTGATGGCATCCGCCGCGTTCCACACAGACCTCTCTGCCACCACAACATCAATTCCCGCTTCCTCCATGGCCCTTGCACTGCTGGAGATCAGCTCGTCATAACGCTGGCCGCCGCTCTCCACCGGGCTGCACAGACCAACCAGTCCCATCCTTGCTTTGTTCATCCTTGCCTCCGTTTCTGCTTTGGCAGCACCGGGATTTTCCGAGGGAAAATCGAGCTGCCGACGCCAAACATTTCTCTTGTTTACAACCTGTGCTATTTTGTCGGGCCGCCGCACCACGCAATCAATGCAGGCTCTGTTCCGATGTTGCTGATCTCATGAGGCTCTCCCTCCTCGATCACCAGAAGATCTCCCTCCTGCAGCTCATAATAACCGGCCGTTTTCGGATTCCGGACAATGACATGTCCCCTGCTGCAGTAGAAGAATTCATGTGAAATCGGATGTCCCGGATCAACCCCGCCGGTCTGACCGGGGAGCAGCTCCGAGGTGCCGAACCAGATTTTGTCGGTTCTTGCGTATTCCCTGACCACCTCCGGGCCATCCATGCTGACAGCCGCTTCACCTTTCCTGACGATATACATGGCTCCCTCCTATACACTCCTTGTTTGTGTTTCTCATGACGCTCTCCGCGCTGCCCGGCCCCGCTCAGCCCTGCGTTTCCGGGGTCTTCGCCTGCCTGCCCTCGTCATTTTTCCTGTGCTCTTTATGATCTAATCATAGAAAAGCCGACCGCATCCGTCGATTTACAGAACTGCCGAAGACCTTTCTTATTTTGCTATATCCTTAGCTGCAGCGTCCGCCGTCCACCACCACGCTGCTGCCTGTTGCATACAGGCTCATGTCGGTGGCCAGATACAGGAAGGTGTACGCAATCTGATCGGGTGTTGCCACCTTTCCCATCGGGCGATGGCTGCCGCACTCTCTCAGATACGCCTCCCAGGCGATTCTTTCCTCTTCCGTCTTCGGGTCCCCGGTCGTGATCTTGCCGGTCTGAATCCCCTCTGTGATCAGCATCGGTGTAATCACATCTCCCGGGCAGACGCAGTTGACACGGATGTTCTGATCCGCATAATCCACAGCCATAGACCTTGTCATGGATACCACGGCCCCCTTGACGGCGTTGTAGGAAAAGGCCCCCGGCGCCGCCTTGATGGCACAGCCGGATGCCGTGTTGATGATGTTCCCCGCGCCGTTTTCCAGCATGCCCGGCATGACGTATTTGCAAAAAAGGAAGGTGCCCCTGACACCGACAGCCATGGCCCGATCCCACTCCGCCGCGGTGGTGTCCACAACCTTTTTGCGGACGATGACGGCGGCGTTGTTGACAAGGATGTCAATGCGGCCAAAATCCTCCAGTACTGCCTTGACGGTTTCCCGCACCGCCTCCTCCACGGCCACGTCGCATCGGTAGGCCTTTGCCATCGGGCCGAGCTTTTTCGCTTCATCCGCTGATCGACCGCTATGGTCAATCATGGCGACTCTGGCGCCGTACTGAACAAACAGCTTTGCCACCGCCAGACCGATTCCCTGTCCGGCTCCGGTGATCAGAGCGGTCTTGCCTTCCAGTGAAATGTAATGATCCATCCTCGTTCTCCATTCTCTTTTCCGACCTTTGGGAGAAAGCCGGTTCCTTCCGTTTTCCCCTTTGGTTTTTCCCTTCGATTTTCCCGCCGGCCCTTCTGCGCCTTACTGCCTTCGTGTCCAAAGGCGCTTGTCACATGCCGGTCCTTTTGGCCGGAGCGACCACGCTGTAGCCCTCCCAGGCAAACAATGCCTCCTCCGATTCCTCTGCGTACACATGATCCACGCGGCAGATATAAAGGTTGTGATCCCCCACCGGCTCGTATTTCTCCAGTGTGCAGGCAAAAGCAACTCTTGTGTGAGCCGGGATGCAGATTCGGTTCTCTTCCGCGTCCTCTGTGCTCTCTTTGGCATCCCTTTCCGGATCCTCCCTTGGAGAAACCATCTCCATGCCGAATTCCTTCACCTTATCGGTGCTGCGCCCGGTGGAGGAGCCGCACTTGAGCACTGCCTCTGCCAGCTCCCTGCCGGGAACCGCCAGGACCACCTTTCCGGTTTCCCGGATCCGTTCCCCGCTGTAGGATCGCTGTCCCATGGCAAAGGCCAGCATCCCCGGCTTAAAGGTGAGGTACGTCCACCAGGAAACCGCCGCCAGATTGGTTGAGCCATCCGGCTTCCTGGTACAAACCAAAACCAACGGATTGGGGGATGTCAGCTTCGATGCCTGACCGATGGTAATTTCATTCATGTTCCTGTCCTCCTTTGCAGCCTCCGGCGTGAGGAATGCTCCCTCCTCGCGCTTTCCAAAAGTCCGGTGCTGCCTGTTTTTGGGTACAAAAAACCTCAAGCCGCGGCGGACTTGAGG
>CAYXAN010000049.1:0-9605 GCA_964461705.1 uncultured Sarcina sp.
AGAATTCCGATGTTGGAATAGGATTCCACTCCTTCCATGGACATCAGATTCTCCGACACCCGATCCGTCTGCAGGTTTCCTGCATCCTCCGTGTAAGCCACCAATTCCGCATTATGCTCCGGGGTCTTCCCGAACGTCTGCGCATAGCACGCTTCCGTCATATAGACATAGTGGGAAACATAGCTCTCCACGATATCCGTTACCACAACCTGCGCCCTGACATCACCGTCCAGTGTAATGCTGTCACCGACTTCGACCTCAAGGAGCTCAGACAGCTTTTCGGAAATAACCGCACCGCTGTCATTCAGCTGAACCGGCCGGCTGTCCTTTCGGTGCCGCAGACGGATAAATTCCTCAAACTGCCCCTGATCGGCCACGGTATAAATATAACACGTATGCTCCGCCCCGCCAGAGGAGCTCTCGATCACCTCGTAATGACACGCCATGTACCGCTCCACCTCCGGTGCACTGCTTAGATAGGTTTCAACCTCCTGCTGCTCCTTTTCGGTGATTCCATCCTCCAGTCCGACGGTGGCATCGTACAGGGAGATCTCATCAAACTGCTTGTCAAGAATATCAAAAATAGAATTGTGCAGGCCAAAGCCTGTGACGATCAGTGCCGTGCATCCCCCGATTCCGATGACCGTCATCCAGAACCTCCGCTGATAGCGGAACAGATTGCGCACGGTCACCTTTCGCGTAAAGGACAGGCGAGACCAGATGGGCTTCACTCGTTCCAGCAGCACCCGTTTCCCCGCCTTCGGACTCCTCGGACGCATCAGATTGGCCGGTGTATCCATGAACGTGGACAGACAGGCCCACAGTGCCGCACCTGTAGTGCAAAGAACTGCCGCCAGCACGGCAGCAGCACATACTGCCGGCTGAAACCGGAATTGAAGCTGCGGTATGTGATACATAATGTTAAAAGCGTTGGCAATGACCAACGGGATCAGAGTACAGCCTGCGGCAAGCCCGAGCAATCCGCCAAGAAAGCTGGCGCCAAAGGCATAGCCCAGATATTTCTGAGAAACGGCAAGACGCGAGAACCCCAGCGCCTTTAAGGCGCCGATCTGTGTCCGCTGATCCTCGATCATACGCGTCATTGTGGTCAGACAGGCAAGCCCCGCCACCAGAAAGAAGATTACCGGAAAGATATCAGCCAGATTGCTCACCCGCTCCGCATCCTGCGAGTAGCCGGCAAACCCGGTGTTGGTATCCCTGCCCAGCACGTACCACTCACACACATCGATATCGTCCAGCTCCGCCTGGGCATCCGCAAGCTTTTCTTCTGCTTCGCCAAGCTTTTTATCTGCCTCTTCCCTACCGTCCTCATAGTCCTTCAGACCGTCCGCATAGTCCTCCTCGCCGTTATTCAGCTTCTGAAGGGCCTCCTCCAGTTCCTGCTGTCCATCCTTTCGGGCCTGCTCCAGATCAGCCATTCCCTTTTCGTATTGTGCCCGGCCGGACGCAAGCTCCTGTTCTCCCCAAGAAAGCTGCTGCGCAGCAGCATCCAGCTGCGTTTTCGAGGCATCCAGCTGTGCCTTTACCGCCTCCAGCTGTGCATAGCCTGCATCCAGCGCTGCCTTTGAGGCATCCAGCTGTGCTTTCTGCGCTGCCATTTTCCCGTCAGATGATGTTCCCTCACAGGCTGCCATTGCCGCCTCATACTGCGCATAGAATGCATCCAGCGCTGCCTGCTGCTCATCCAGCGCATCCTTATTTGTCTGATACTGTGCCAGACCGGACTGATATTCCGAAAGGCCAAGCTCATACTGTGCCCTGCTTTCTTCCAGCTTTTGCCCGGATGACTTCAGATCGGCAGCGGCGTTGTCCAGCTCCTCCTGCCCCTCCTGAATTTTCCTGCGGTAGGTCTCCTTTCCGTCCTCATAATCCGCCCAGCCATCGTCCAGCTCCTTTCTGGCAGCCTCCAGCTCCTTTCCGGCATCGGCCAGCTCCTTGTCGGCCTCGTCCCTGGCAGACTCCAGTTCCCCGCGGGCGTTGTCCAGCTCCTCCTGCGCTTTGGCGACCACACTGTCATAACGCAGCCTTGCCCGCTCCTTTGCCAGGGAATCCAGGCTCTCCAGATACCTGTCCAGCTGATCGCTGTATTCATCACTGTAGCTGTCCAGTGCCTCCAGCCCATCGAACGTCAGATACACCGCCGTATAGTAATCTGTCTTGAAGTTTTCCTCCGGAACATAGACAAAGCCGTCCACCTTTCCGGTTCCAAGAGAGGAACTGCCGCGATCTGTCCCCACATACAGCGGGCTGTTCACCACACCCACAATGGTGTATTCCGTACAGGAAAGGTCTCCCTCGCTGTCCTCCGACAAGGTCACCTCGATGACGTCTCCCACCTGTACTCCCATTTCCGTCATCAATACGGATTCGCTGACACACTCATTCTGTGATTGCGGAAGCCTCCCCTCTGTCACCTCCAGCTGATTCAGCTGCTCCGGCAAATCCCGGATCACCACAGTTGTCTCTCCCGATGTGGCATCCAGCGTTCGGCTCCCTTCTGCCGACGTCACACCGAAGGCTGATGCAAGGGCCTTCAGATCATCCTCTGTTAACCCGAGGGTGGACATCACGTAGCCGTCCATCATATGCGTTCGGTCATAATAGCAATCCGCCGTATACTCCATATCCGGCGCCGCGGTCCGAAGACCGGCCAGAAAAGCAACAGCCAATGCCGACAGCACCAGAATCGACAAAAAGCGGTTGAACGTGGTGCGAATCTCACGCACGGCATCCGTAACCAAACGATTCTTTTGTCCGGGATGATGTTTCGTATTGGGATGCATCATTACCACTCGATTTCCTCAACAGGGGAAGGTGTCAGATTCTGTTCCGTTTTCTCCACCCTCCCGTTTTTGATGTGAATGACTCGGTCTGCCATGGGCGTGAGCGCCGTGTTGTGCGTGATGACAACCACCGTCATATCATGCCGGCGGCAGGTATCCTGAAGCAGCTTGAGAATCGCCTTTCCGGTCACATAGTCCAACGCTCCGGTTGGTTCATCGCACAAAAGAAGCTTTGGATTTTTGGCAAGTGCTCTGGCGATGGCCACCCGCTGCTGTTCGCCGCCGGAAAGCTGTGCCGGGAAATTATCCAGCCGGTTTCCCAGCCCTACATGCTCCAGCACATCACGTGCATCCAACGGATCGTCGCAAATCTGGGCAGCCAGCTCCACGTTCTCCAGGGCCGTCAGATTCTGCACCAGATTGTAGAACTGGAAGACAAATCCGATGTCGCGGCGCCGATAGGTCGTAAGCTGTCTTGCATTGAATTTGCTCACCTCGGTTCCATCCACCGTAATCGTCCCCGCCGAGCAGGCATCCATGCCTCCCAGCATATTCAGCACCGTCGTCTTGCCCGCGCCGGAGGGTCCGACGATGATGACAAATTCCCCCTTCTCGATGGAGAAGCTCACTCCTGCCACGGCATCAATGGTCACCTCTCCCATTTTGTATTCCTTTATGACGTTTTCGAAGGAAATGTAACTCATCTTCCGTCTCGTCTCCTCCTTGTCCGCGTTGTGCCCGTAAAGCCGCCATTTCAGCAGATCTCATCCAGATTGTACGGTGTCGCCTGATATACGTAATAATTGATCCAGTTGCTGTACATTGCCTGGCTGGCACTGCGCCACTGCAGCAGAGGCTTTTGTGCAGGATCATCGTTCGGAAAATAATTCTTCGGTATTCCGGGATGGATCCCCTTCGCAACATCCCTTACATATTCGTCTCGAAGCGTATACCGGTCATATTCCCCATGACCGAAAACAAAGACCTGGCGCCCCTCCTTCGCAGTGCACAAAAGGACGCCTGCCTCCTCCGATTCCGCCAGAATCTTCAACGCGCCGCATTGATGAATTGCTTTTGCCGGAACCTCTGTGTAGCGGCTGTGCGGGATCAGGAAATAATCATCCATTCCGCGAACCAGAGGATCCTTCCGGTGAATAACTTTATGCGAATATACGCCGGAAATCTTCTCCTTCAGCATCCTCTTCTGCAGGCCGTAATGGTAATACAGACCCGCCTGCGCTCCCCAGCAGATATGCAGCGTCGACGTGACGTTGGTCACGCTCCAGCCGAATACCCGCTTCAGCTCATTCCAGTAATCGACCTCTTCATATTCCATTTTTTCCACCGGTGCACCGGTGATAATCAGGCCGTCAAAACGTCGATCCTTGAGTTCATCGAACGCATTGTAAAACTGATGCAGATGCGAATAGGAGGTATTCCTGCTCAAATGAGAGCTCATCCGCATAAAGGTAATATTCAGCTGCAGCGGTGTATTACTGAGCATCCGCAGAATGTCCAGCTCGGTATCCTCCTTCTTGGGCATCAGATTTAAAATGCAGATTTCCAGCGGACGGATATCCTGATGAGCAGCCCGGTTTTCATCCACAATAAAAAGATTTTCCCGTTCCAGCTCCTCCTTCACAGGAAGATCGTTCTGAATTCGAATTGGCATGGATCTGTCCCCTCTTTTCTGTTCCTGAATCGAAATCTTAATCGATATTTCGTAATTGTTCCGCACCACAGACCGCGCGCAGCCGCTCAGGTTGCTACGTGAATCATTGCCAGCAGCTGTTCCTCTGTGATCACGGGAACCCCCAGCTGCAGCGCCTTGTCCAGCTTCGAGCCTGCCGATTCCCCGGCCACGACATAGGATGTCTTTTTGGAGACACTCCCTGTGGGTTTTCCTCCTGCCGCATAAATGAGCTCCTCCGCTTCCTTTCGGCTCAGCGTCGGCAGCGTTCCCGTCACCACAACGGTGAGTCCCTCCAGCGCATTGGCTGCCCCGGCATCGCTCTTTGTCTGATCCATCTGCATCCTGACGCCTGCATCCTTCAGCTCCTGCAGCACCCTCCGGTTCGTCTTGCCGGCAAAAAAATCATGGATGCAGCCGGCTGTGGTTTCACCGATGTCCGATATCTTCGTCAAATCCTCCGTGCCGGCCGCAGCCAGAGCATCCAGACTGTCATATACGCTGAGGATTTCCCGTGCCGCCGCTCTTCCGCAATTCCGTATGCCGAGTCCTGTCAGCAGCAGTACAGGGGAATTGTCCTTGGAGGCCTCAATCGCCGCCAGCACCTTATCCGTATTCTTCGTTCTGCCGATGATCCCCTTCTCAATAAGCTCCTCCCGGTGATCCTTCAGATGATAAATATCTGCATAATTTTTAAGATACCCCTCCTTCACCAGAGCATCCACCAGTGTATCTCCAAGCCCCATGATATTCATACAGGATCGGGAGGCAAAGTAAGCAATGGTGTTCACCAGCTGCGCCGGACAGGATGGACTGACGCAGCGAATATCCGCCGTGTCCTCTTCCCGGACCAGGGGCTCACCGCAAACCGGACAGACCTCCGGTGCCGTATATATTTCAGCAGGCTCCTGCACGCATCCGTTCAGCTTCGGAATGATCTCTCCGCTTTTGAACAGCCGGTATTTTCCGCCGATTCCTATCTTCATCTGACGGATATAATCCTGATTGTGCAATGTTGCCCGTGATACACTGGTGCCGCAAAGTCTTGCCGCCTTTCCGGTTTCACTGTCATGAAACTCGCCTGTAAAGGTCAGTTTCCCGGTTCTTCCGACATCCACCAGTATACGATCCATGGTAACCACCCGCTCCTGCGGCGGATACTTGTAAGCGATGTGCCCGCTCGAGTACTTGCTGCCTGAGGGAAATTCCTCCCGCAGGGAAATATCATCCAGCTTCACAACCGCACCGTCCAGGTCGAACGGAAGGCTCTCACGCATATCGCCTATCGCGTCGATGGCCCGAAGCACCTCCTCTGCGGTTCGGCAGCTTTGATGGTACACCACGGGAACTCCCTTTTCCTCCAGAAGATTCAGTGCTGCGGTGTGGCTTTCCATCAGCTCCTTTGGGCCTCGCTGCACGTTGAAGACAAACATCCTAAGCCCTCGTCTTCGCGTGATCTCGGGATCCAGCTGGCGCAGCGTTCCTGCCGCCAGATTTCGCGGATTTGCAGCCTCCTTTTTGCCGTTTTGCAGCATTTCGCGGTTGAACTCTTCAAAGGCCTCATGGTCCATGTAAACCTCACCCCGCAGTTCAAGGCTGTCGTAAGGAAGATCAATCACCTGCCGCACATCCGATATGACTCTGGCATTGACCGTCACATCCTCTCCCACGAGGCCGTCCCCTCTGGACTCTGCCAAAATCAAATGGAGCTTGCCGTCCGTCCCTCCTTCATACCGGACGGACATGGAGAGACCGTCTACCTTCACCTCCACAGAAAATCCGGCATCCGGATACCTGGACTGTACCTTATGGACCCAGGAGGCCACCTCTTCCTTGGTAAAAACATCTTCAATCGAGAGCATGGGGACATCATGGGTCACCTTAACGCCGGCCTCCCGCTTAAACGTTCCGCCGACAACCTGTGTGGGAGAATCCTTTGTAACCCATTCCGGATGCTCCTTTTCCTCCGCCTTCAGACGGAGCATCATCTGATCATATTCATAATCACTGATGATCGGTGCATCCTGGTTATAATATCGATCCATATGTTCCCGGATCGTCTGCTGTAATTCCAGATATTCCTTCTGCGTCATGAGTAATCCCTTGTCCCAAGACCGGCTGCCTCATAAAGGTGCCTTCGCTCCTCTGCGGAAAGCTCCCGCTGCATTCCGGGATGCAGCCCCTTCGTTGTCACGGTCAGCACGCGAACCCGTTTCAGGCTCTTCACCTCAAGTCCTCTGGCTCTGCACATTCTTCGAATCTGGCGATTCAGCCCCTGCGTCAGAACAATGCGGAAGCTGTAATCTCCCAGGCGTTCCACACGGCACGGTCTGGTTTTGACCTCCAGCTCCTTGAGCCAGATTCCTTTTTCCATCTGATGCAGATCCTCATCGCTGATCTTTCTCTGGGTGCGGACCACATACTCCTTCTCATGGCCCGCGGCCCCCCGCATCATGGCGTCGATCAATCTGCCGTCGTTGGTCATCAGCAGAAGTCCCTCGGAATCCCGATCCAGGCGTCCTGCATAATTCAGGTGCATGGGATAGTGAAACACATCCTCCAGTGTCACGCTGGCGTGCGGATCGGAGCGTGTGACGGTCACTCCCTTCGGCTTATAATACGCCACAACCACCTTACGCTCCTGCGAACGGATCACTCTGTCACGGACCTTGATTTTCTCATGGCCGGTCACTCTGGTTCCGATGCCGGCGATCCTGTCATCCACCGTCACCTCCCCTTGCTCAATCAGGGCGTCCGCTTCTCTTCGGGAATACAAGCCGGATGAGGCGATGTATTTATTCAGCCGGATGAATCCGTCCTGTTTTACATGCGGATGAGCTGAGCCGCTGCGTTCTCTTTCAGAATACATGTTTCATGCTCCATCATATATGCCACCGCTTCCGGTGTGGTTTCTGCAAAGGTACCGAACTCATTCATGGCCAAAATGGCCTTCTGCAGCAGGAGATCCTCCTTTTCTGAGGCTACCAGCATATGATAATCCCCATTTTTCGCGTGCCACAGGGAGGTATTCATCCTGGCCAGCTGAGGCAGGCGCCTGCAGCATGCGGCAGCATCTGCCAACGCGTAAAAGCGATAGCAATACTGCCTTGGCTTCGAAGACTCTTTTGTCTCGCTCTTGCCCCTTTCCTTTGAGCTAAGAACTGTCTCGATCGCCTCACGGAGCGCCTGCATGGGGTCCTCTGCTGCCGGTTCCTCCGGATTGTCATTGGAGATTGTCAGAATCACGGATCCGTCGGTTCTTGCCTGAACCTGCATGGAGGTGAATCCGGTATTCATTTTCAAATGCTCCTGTCTGGCCGCCTCCAGAACAACGCGATGCAGATACTGCATGGCGTCAACCTTACGCCCTATAATATCCTCCAGGGTAAGCCCGTTCCCTTCCAGCTCCTCCTTGGAGATAATGCAATGAATTGTATGGTCATTTACACGACTGAATTTCATATTTTATGCCTGCTTTTTCCGGTTGAATGCAATATCAGGTCAACACTCCCTGCGAAAGCAAGCTCTCATCGGAGCGTTGGACCTTTTGAACCTGATATCATCATATCAAAGACTGATAAAAGAGTAGAAAAAGAGCCGAAAGGCAGCGTAGCCTGCGCTGACCCCTCGGCTCTGTTATCGTCAAATGGTAATTTCACTCGAACGAAACCGTATTTCGGAAGGGATCAGGCCTTGCCAACCTGCTCCATTACTTCCTTCGCAAAATTCTCTTCCTTGTGCTCCATGCCCTCGCCGGTCTCAAAACGAACGAACCTCTTGATGGTAATATTCGCACCGTTCTTCTTGCCGACCTCTGCAATGTATGCAGCAACAGACTGCTTGCCGTCCTCAGCCTTTACATATACCTGATCGTTCAGGCAGATTTCCTTAAACTCCTTGTTCAGACGGCCGATCAGCATCTTTTCAAGAATCTGCTGAGGCTTTCTCTTGTTCTCCGGAAGTGCCTCGTTTTCCGCCACAGCCTGTGCCAGAAGAATTTCCTTCTCGTGCTCACGAACCTCAGCCGGAATATCCTCCTCTGCCACATACTTCGGAGAAAGTGCCGCCACCTGCATTGCAACATTGCGAACGGCGTCCTTGATCTCCTCGTTCACAACATCCGTCTCGGCCTCAACCAGAACAGCGATACGACCCGCGCCGTGTACATAAGAAGCAACGAGGCCGTTTGCTGCCTCAACCTGCTCAAAGCGGCGAATGGAAAGCTTCTCGGAAATCACGGCAATCATGTCCACAAGGCTGTCATTCACGGTCTTAGACGCATCCTCCGGCCACTTGTCCGCCAGAAAGCCCTCCAGATCCGTTGCCTTTGTATTCAATGCTGCATCCGCGACCTTCTGAACATACTCCTTGAAGGAGGCATTGTTTGCAACGAAATCCGTCTCAGAATTCACCTCTACGACAGCCGCCTTGTTGTCAGCAGTCTGTGCGACATAGCAAAGGCCCTCTGCCGCAATACGATTGGCTTTCTTTTCAGCCTTCGCAGCACCTGCCTTGCGAAGAAGCTCCATCGCCTCTTCCAGATTTCCCTCAGTCTGCGTCAGGGCCTTCTTGCACTCCATGATGCCGGCACCCGAAATCTCTCTAAGCTCCTTTACCTGAGCTGCTGTAATTGCCATCATAAACCTCTTTCCCACTATTGAAAGCGTCATCTTCCGGCCGTAATTTCTTCGGCCACAATCAGCAAAACCCTATCATTCCACAAGGACTTACAGCGTTCCTTCTGCTGCCTGCTCTGCCTCGCTGGCAGCGGACTCGGCCGCCAGAGCATCCTGTCCTTCCGCATCCGGCGCCACGTTCTCCTCACCCTGACGCGCCTCAATAACGGCATCCGCCATCTTGGAGCACAGGAGCTTCACGGCACGAATCGCATCATCGTTGCCGGGGATGATGTAATCCAGCTCATCCGGGTCGCAGTTCGTGTCTGCAATACCGATCAAGGTAATGCCCAGAGAATGTGCCTCGTTGATGCAGATCTTTTCCTTCTTGGGATCTACTACAAAGATCGCATCCGGAATATGTGTCATTGTGGTGATGCCGCCGATGTTTGCCTGAAGCTTTGCCTGCTCCTTCTTAAGAGCAGCCACTTCCTT
>CAYXAN010000050.1:0-7310 GCA_964461705.1 uncultured Sarcina sp.
TTACAAGTTCAAAAGGCCTGTGTACCTGTGCACATGAGAAGAGCACTTTAAAATGTTAGGTCGGAAAAGAGGTATTTATGTATCATTTTCAGTGTGACAAGGAAACCGCCATCGTCAAAACCACCCGCGGCAGGATCCGCGGCTATCTGCAGGAAGGTGTATATATCTTTAAGGGTGTCCCCTATGCAAGGGCGCGGCGCTTCGAGGCGCCGGAGCCTGTCGATGCCTGGGATGGCGTGAGAAACTGCACCAGCTTCGGATATTGTGCACCGCTTCTGGAGTTCCCGGTTCCAAACGGCGAGCTGCTCGTTGCACATCGCTACTGGCCGATGGATGAAAACTGTCAGAACTTAAATCTCTGGACGCCGGGACTGGATGATGCGAAGCGCCCTGTCCTGGTGTGGCTGCACGGCGGCGGATATGAATCCGGATCGGCGATTGAGCATCAGGCCTACGAGGGCGAGAACATGGCCCGCATCGGCGATGTCGTCTCCATTTCGGTCAATCATCGGCTCAACGTCCTCGGCTACATGGATCTTTCGGATTTCGGCGAACGGTTTGCCAATTCCGGGAACTGCGGCGGCGACGATCTTGTCGCTGCGCTCAAGTGGATTCATGAGAATGTGGCGAAATTCGGCGGAGATCCTGACAACGTGACCATTTTCGGACAGTCGGGAGGCGGCGGAAAGGTGACAACGCTCCTGCAGACGCCTGCTGCCGACGGACTCTACGCAAAGGCGTTCAACATGTCCGGCATTTTCAAGCCGCACACTGCCATTCCGGCCCTGCACGGGAGCGGGCGTGAAATGGGCGAGCACCTGATGGCGGAGTGCGGCGTAAAATCGATCGACGAGCTGCAGGAGGTTCCCTTCTACTTCCTGGCGCAGGCCTATCGGAAATGGAAGCCGCGCATGCTCGCTGAGGGTAAGAACTGCGGGGACAGCCCGTTTGCAAACGGGTATTATGTCGGAGATCCGTTCGATGTCGGCTTCCGCAGGGAGACGGCCGGCATTCCGATGCTGATCGGCAGCGTTTATTCGGAGTTCCCGTCCTTCAATGAATCCGACTTTGACAAGCACGCGCTCTCGGAGGAAGAACAGACGAGGATGCTTGCGGACACGCTGGGAGAAGACAACGCCGGGGCTCTCATTCCGCTGATGCATCAGGCGTATCCGAACCGGCCGATCATTGATCTTCTGCAGATTGATATAATGTTCCGCCCGGCCATCATTGAGTATGTGAAGCTGCGCGCAGCCGTCAATACGGAAACCTATGTTTACCTTTTCAACCATGACATGGCCATCGACGGCGGCAGAGCCCCCTGGCACTGCTCCGACATTCCGTATATTTTCCACAATGCGGCTATGGTGCAGACGACACAGGATGCAGATGTGGATGCGCTGGAGAGCAATATGTTCGATATGCTCATGGCCTTTGCCCGCACGGGAAAGCCCGGCCACCCCGGGATTCCCTCCTGGCCCGGGTGCACACCGGATACGGAGAATACCATGCTGATTGACGGGCCCGGATGGGAGGTTCGGCCGAATCATGATCATGCGCTCTTGGAGCACTATGTCTCCGTCTATGCGCCGATTTTTGATGCCGCCATGGAGAAGACGATGGAAAAGGTGCAGCACTGACAAAATGTGAGCTTCCTATGAGAAGTGAGAAGTACCCTGAAAAACATTGATCCCGGGAGAATATTGAACATCCGGCATTGCAGGCATGTTTGCCTGTCATCTGCCGGATGTTGTTGATTATTACGTCGTAAGCGGCAAGGATCAGGCATTATTCAAGCAGCCAATCGATAAGGTTTTCTGATTTTATACCCTCGTAGGATGCATCAAGTCCGGGCTCCAGTGACAGCACAATTTTCTCATAGTTATCACGGACACTTTTCAGCGGTGCAAGCTCCCGATTTCGCACATCCTCACTCATCATTGACTCTGTTACCTGAATATACTTTTTTTCATCAGCCGTCGTTGCTATAAAATCGATCTCCCCATTGCCGATTTTGCCAATTGCTGCATCATACCCCCGGCGAAGGAGCTCAAAGTAGACGACATTCTCAATAGCATGTCCACTGTCCCGATTGCGGAAGCCGAGCAGATAATTGCGAAGTCCGATATCAACGATATAGTACTTTCCAAGTGTACGAAGATATTCCTTCCCCTTAATGTCAAAGCGTTTCATCTCATAAAAGAAGTAGCTCTCCAGAAGCGCATTTACATAGCTCTGCACGGTATGTACACTGGGAGTACCTTTACGTGAGCCTTCATCTAAGAGCCCCTCATTTACCAGCGTGTTGCCTATGGACGAAATCGAAACACTGGATCCTATATTATCCGCAAGAAAAAGTATAATCTTACGCAGCAGCGTGGGGTCTGTGATTTGCTTTTGTCCCTTGCGTTTTTCTCTCTCAAGAATGTCACGAATGACCACCGTAGAATAGATGCCGTCAAGAAGCGCCAGCGCCTTTTCCTGTTCCAGACCAACGTCTGCAATACCGGGCATTCCGCCGAAACGCATATAGGCATTGAAAATCTCCCGCTGTTCATAGCGTTCGCCATTCATATCAAATATTTGCTTATGGGATCCACCGAACGCGTCTGGCGTTTTGCGAACCTCAAACCCATGAAAATCAAGAAATTCACGAAATGAAAGCGGCAGCATTTTGATTTCCACGCATCTTCCCGAAAGATAGGTGGAATATTCCGATGAAAGGAGGTATGCGTTTGACCCGGTGACATAGATGTCGCAATCAAAATCCACACGAAACGCATTGATCGAATCCTCCCAGGCTTCGACGCGCTGCAGTTCATCAAAGAAAAGATACATCCGTTTTCCGGGCACGATACGTTCCTTCACGTAGCGGTAAATGTCGTCGGCGTTCATCCTTCGAAAATCAAAGGATTCAAAATTCATTTCAATAATCTGCTCCGGCACAATACCGGTGTCCTTTAAATGCTGAACCATCAGCTTTAACAGACTGGACTTACCGCAACGGCGAATGCCTGTGATCACCTTGACCGGCTCGGTATCCCGGAAACCAATCAGTTTATTCAGATAGCTGTCGCGACCCTTGAGCTCATGCGATTCAATCATGTCCTGTCACGCTCCTCTGCCTATAACTTCTTCACAATAAGACTTGATTTTTTATTAGCAGGCTTTTCTTTAGCATAGCACAAAACAGCAGAAAAAACGAATTTCTGCACTGAATTGCAAAAAAGATGAAAATGCAACAGTTTTTGCACAATTCGCTGCGCGCAGTGTGCTTCCCCTCGCAGGCGGTGATCTTCTTTAGCCAGCGGCGGGCATCCATCAGAAATGATGGGTGCTTTTTGTATTCCGATCTTCACGCACATGAAAAGGAACTCCCTTTTGCATGTAACGTATGCATGTATCTGCTGCGTATGTATACATGTAACTCAAATATGCTATGAAGGGGGATGGGGAAATTGACTTTTCAGAAAGACGTCAGCAGCAGAAGCGGCTTTTATCGCAAAGTCTTTCTGCTTGTGCTGCCGATGATTGTACAGGAAACGCTGACCAATGCGGCATCGCTGCTGGACAATATTATGACCGGACGACTTGGCACGGTGTCGATGACCGGCATCGCCATTGCCTCACAGCTGCTGCTGGTTTTTCAGCTCTCTGTATGGGGCAGTATTTCCGGTGCGGGAGTATATGGAGCACAGTTCTGCGGTCAGCGCAATATGGAAGGACTGCGCAGCACGTTTCGATATAAGGTGATCCTTGTTGCTGTCATTTCAGCGGTTACATTTCTGATCTTTCGCATCTTCGGGAGAATCATTGCCGGGAGCTTTATTTCAGAACAAACCCTATGTGAGAACAGAACCGCAATACTTGATTGTGCCATGACCTACATCAATATCATGATGGTTGGTTTCATTCCGTTTTGTCTTACACAGTGTTTTGCAGGTACTATGCGAGAGACCGGGGAGACCGTTCTGCCGATGAAGGCCAGCCTGGCAGCAATTCTGACCAACGTTTTTGTTAATTCGCTGTTGATCTTCGGATGGTTGGGATTTCCCCGCTTGGGAGTGAGAGGCGCAGCGATTGCATCTGTGATTTCACGCTATGTTGAGCTTGCGGTGATTCTGATCGGCATTGCAGGACACATGGAGCAATATCCGTTCTTCGGACGTGCTTATGCAGACGCAAGGATTCCTCGGGGGCTTGCCTGGAATATTTTTGTTAAGTCTTTCCCGCTGCTGCTCAATGAGGTTCTGTGGAGCATCAGTCTTGCGGCTTTGCTGCAATGCTATTCCGTGCGTGGGATCCATGTGGTCGCGGCCATGACCATCTGTGGTACGGTTTCACAGATTTTTAATCAGTTTTTTTTCTCGCTTGGCGATGCAACGGCAATTGTTGTGGGACAGGAGCTGGGGGCAAATCAAATGCAGAATGTGCGCGATACCGCACGGCGTATGCTGGTGTTGTCGCTGATGTCTGCTGTTGTTATGGGAATCCTGTTGTCACTGGGAGCGCCATTCATTCCGCGCATGTATGAAACAGAGGACAACGTGCGGAAGCTGGCATCGGAATTCTTGTACGTGGCGGCACTCTGTATGCCGCTCTATGCGATGGCAAACTGGGCATATTCCGTCATTCGTGCCGGAGGCAGGACGATCACTACGTTTCTTTTTGACAGCGGCTTCAGCTGGGCAGTTATCATTCCAGCTGCATTTATGATCACACGCTATACAAAATTCTACGAAGCACTGGTGTATCTGCTTGTCAGCTCGCTCATTTTGGTAAAAGCCGCTTGCGGTGTCATTCTGATTCGAAGCGGAGGATGGGTGAAAAATATCGTTGCCGATGAGCAGGGCAGCCGGCATGCCTGCCCAAAGGAGGAGTTAGATTATGCATAACAAAATGAAGCTTTGTGTACCATTCATTCACGCTGATAATTACATTAAGAGCATTATAGAAATGGCGGGAAATACAGCATCTGACCGATGCATCTACGAATTGTACGGTTCTCTTCCGGAGGATCCGATCGGCAACCTGCGCCCTCCGGAAAGTGTTCGGCCGATGACGATGGAGCAGTTGGCGGGCAGCATCGAAAAGCTTCATGCACACGGAATCCGATTCAACTATATCATTAATTCAGAGCTTATTCCGATTCCGATGACGGCAGAATATCGGGATAAAGTGATGGGCTTCCTGCAGCAATTGTCTGAGGCGGGCGTGGATGAGATCACGGTAACCATTCCTTATCTGATCATGCTGATTCACAAGTATTTTCCGAATCTGAAGGTCAATGTTTCCATCTGTAATGAAATATCTACGGTTTCGGAGGCGATGGAATTTGAGGAGGTGGGAGCAGAGGTTCTGGTGCTTGATCGGGATGTGAATCGTGATTTTCACCTGCTGCGCGATATTCGGCGCCATACAAAAGGCGAGATCAAGGTGCTCTGCAACTCTGCCTGTGTATTCCATTGCATTAATGTGCATTATCACGGCATATACAGCTCTGCTCTGAGCAATTCATTGATAGCACCTGCGGGGAAGGGGGAAAACGTGTTCCGAACCCCTTGCTGCAGCTTTTACTGTCGCCGTCGTTTTTTCCGGGACCTGACCGAGCTCATGAAGCTTCATTGGATTCGCCCGGAGGATCTGCCGATCTATGCAAGGGAAGGAATTGAGCTTTTCAAAATCGATGGGAGAGATAAAGAGCCGGGCTATCTTCTTTCTGTCGTAAAGGCCTATTTGGACGGCAGCTATGAACATAATCTTTTCCATTTGCTGCAGCCGGAATTCTGCGAGGATCTCACTGACATCGATACCGAAGCGGAGGCTTCGAATGTACCATTGGGAGAAGAAGAGCTGGCGGTTTTGACCGACGCCTTTACGCATGAGAGCCGCAGCTGGCAGGTGGGAATTGACAACCGGGCTCTGGACGGCTTTATCCGGAGTTTTGCAGATGAAAAAATCGCATGCCGCGGGAATTGCAACGCCTGCGGATACTGCAAGGCCTATGCCGAGAAAATTTTGGTCAATCCGCAGTGGCGTCAGGAAATGCTGCAGATGCTGGATCACAATATACAGATGCAGCTGTAGAACCGATCGTTGCACCCCGGAATATTTGACGATACAGCATCCGGATTACGTTTGATGGAGGCATTTCAGGCGAAGGAGGAATCTCATCAGCATTTCCCGGAAATTTCACACCGGCAGTAACGGGTTAGAAACATGTTTTTGATTGTAATTAACGCATCACATGGTAAAGTAAAAGTGTTTTGAACATGCATATCCGGATGCCGGGGGCAAAGGGCTTTTTGCCCCCGATATCCGGATTGCTGCGCGCCCTGCAAAACGACGGGCCATCTGGGGGAAATGGAATGAGAAGGAAAATTGCCTATCGAGTGATCAGTGCTGTGCTGGCAGCAGTTACGACATTCAGCAGCGTGACATCCAGTGCCTACGCCGCGTCGGACGTGACGGTTTCTTCGGAAGCGGCAGCGGCGCAGCAGGCCGCACAAACACAGACGGAGACGACGCAGCAGTCTCAGATGGACAGTGCGCTCGAAGTGTTGAAGGAGCAGGCAGCAAAAGACAGTGCGGCTGCAGCTGCAGCGTCCGGGAGCGAAGGGGGACAGTCTGCAGGAGCAGCATCCGGGAGTGAAGCGGGACAGTCTGCAGGAGCTGTCGAAGAGAGCGGCAAGGAGGAAGGTGCGGCATCCTCTGAGAGCGCGGAAGGCACCGGGGAAGCATCGGCGGCAGGTACACAGGATACGTCCGGCGGCAATGGGGATTCTTCCGCTGCCGAATCGGACGGACTGATTGCCGATATTACGAAGAACGAAGACGGCACCATTACCGCAACAGACAAAACGGGCAGCAAAACGACCGTTGATCCGCAGACGGGAGATATCAGCGTGGAGCTTTCGGACAGCACCTCCGAACTGGTTTACAACGGAGAGGATGCAGCCCGGGATATGGAAGGCGCTGAATATGTGGGAACGGACGAGGAGACCGGACTTGCTCTTTACAAGAGAGTACAGAGTACGGAGGAATACGAGACCCAGGTGCAGGAGTTTCAGGATGAGATGGAGCAGCTGGAGGAGTGGGCGGATACGCCGAGCCTGTCCGGGGACGATCTGACGAGTGCCATGCGGGAGGCGTCCGAATGGGATGCAACGGTTCGCGATGATCTTTACGAGCCGGTGTACGAGGAGGACTTAGAGGGCGCCGTCATGACGGCAGATCTGTCCGACGAGGAAGCCGGAGAGGCTGCGCAGAGCGAAGAGGATGCGGGAGCGGACGAGGAGCTGGACGAGGAG
>CAYXAN010000050.1:7410-9588 GCA_964461705.1 uncultured Sarcina sp.
GACAGACGAGGAGCTGGACGAGGAGACAGACGAGGAGCTGGACGAGGAGACAGACGAAGGGACGGACGAGGGAACGGACGAGAAGACAGACGAGGAAACAGACGAGAAGACGAACGAGGGGACGGATGAGGAAACGGTCGAGGAGACCGCGTCGAGGGTTCCGGTTGGATACGTTCTGAAGGAGGAATACGAGGAAGAAGAGCCGACCCTGACAGAGAATGTCAGCTTCGGCAAGACGGAGAGCGGTGCGGATGATGCGAATGCCGTCATGGCGACGGGTTTGGATGACGAGACGGCGTCAGACAATGCGAGCGGGGAAAGTGAGAGCAGCACCGACGATTCCTGGGCGGGAACCACGGTATATTTTGTCTCAGAGGGGACACTGTTGATCCGGGTCATCGATGCACAGACCAAGCAGGGAATCAACGGCGCATCGGTAACGGTGAAGACTTCGTCGAAGGAGTGGACGAGTGTAACAAAATCCCTGACGGACGGGTCACAGACAGGCGACGGACTGGTGGAGCTCACCGGCATCTCCGGGGTGCAGAGTGCGTTCATCAACATCAGCTGCCCGAATTATCGAGGTGTAACCAGGGTTTCGGAGACGGTGAGCGGAAAAGGGGAGGTCCTGACCTTTGAGCTGCAGCAGGCGCAGGCAGGGGAGGTCTATCTGCGAGGAATGACCATCAACGGATTGGATATCTTCGACACCAATCGTGAGATCTATGTAAGCAAGAGGAATGAGTCCAGCTACGAAATAATTGCCTTCGTAGAGAAGGTGAACTGTCTGCCGAGTGAGCTTCCGGCTGCGGATCAGCTGGACTTATGCAGCGGCGGTGAGAGTGTCAATGAGCTGGCGGAGAGCGTAACCTGTGCCGATTCGGTTGTCTCCACCGGGAACACCGGCAAAGATACAGGATACCGCGCATATGTCTATACGGGCCAGTGGAGCGGCTACTATGAGGAGCCCAGAATTGACGCAAGGATATGGGTTCCCCGGCTGCAGATCGGAAAGACCGTATCTGTGCGCTGGAAGGATTCTGCGGGGACCGTGTGGGCCAACGAAGAAGCCGGTGACGATAAGAAAACGATGGCTTCCAAGATGACCGTGACAGCGGCGGCAGACAGTACAAGCTCCGGTGCGGGAGTCTTTCGTTTAATGTCGAATAAGGATGGGCTTTCCGCCGGCTGGAAGGGCCATGTAGGATTCGGATCTCTGGATGTATCTTTGACATTTCCGACGAATTTATTTCAGGACTGGCCGGTGAAGCTGACGGTAGATGTAGACGGAACCACCTGGATAACCGGTACGATCGCCAACAAGGATCTATACGATCGTTCACATAATAATGATGGTGCTGCTGATGATGATGCCGGTGATGATCAGGCGGAGAATGACGGGTTGATTATAGAGAGGGATGACGGCAACCTCCCGCCGGCACAGCAGGAACACATCAAATTCCGAAAGGAGATGTATGCAGACAAACAGACCAAGATCATGTTAAACGAGAAACACAATCGCGTTGGACAGTATACGACGGACAAGTCGTGGGATTGGGAGGTTCAAATTCTGGCCGGCTTTAAAAAAGACCGGGCAGCAAATACATTTACGGGAACGGTGGGGTTCTCGCTTACGATCTCCGGCATTTTCGGTTATACGCAGTATCTGGGATTTCTGCCGGTCTACGCCGGTGTTCAGGTCAATGCATCCGGAAAAGCTTCCCTTGGGTTTGTTACCGTTGCGGATCTTGCGAAATATCAGGAAACCGGGGATCTGTTCGGCTCGTGGAGCCTTGATGAAGTGGATCTGCAGCTGCTGGTGTCGGTTGTGGTCAGCCTTTATGTTGGTGTCGGATTCCACGGACTTTGTAACGTGGAAGCAACCGGTTCGGGAGGAGTCTATTTTCTGTTCGATCTGCTCCCGGACCCGCGAGCCCGAATCTATCTGGGATATGATATTCGGTTTACACTAAATGCGTTTGTGTTCAAGGTCGCGTACATCCTCTCGAGCAAGATGTACAAGATGGCGGATACCAAAACGGAATGCCTGGACGACAAGAGCGACCAGACACCTTCCATCGTCGGCGGCACGGTACCCTTCCCGGTTTCACTGGCGTCGGTGGAGGATGACGATGATTCCCTGACAGAGGATGCTCACACGGCCGAGGAGGAGACCGA
>CAYXAN010000051.1:0-9560 GCA_964461705.1 uncultured Sarcina sp.
AGCGGGAGCTTTTGCAGGAAGATGATATCCTTCCTGCCTGCCGCATCGCCCTCAGCCAGAACAGCTGCCCGGCCAGCTGCCACGGCGCCGGCTGCCTTTACAAGGTCCTCCAGCGCCCGCAGCGATTCTCCTGTCGAGATCACATCATCCACGAGGAGCACCTTTTTGCCCTTGATCTTCGCCGCATCGACGCCGTCCAGATACAGATGCTGTTCCCCCTTCGTTGTAATGGAATGGACGGAGGTTTCGACCACATCCTTCATGTAAGACTTCACGCTCTTGCGGGCCACAATGAATTCCTTCATTCCCAGCTCCCGGGTGAGCTCATAGGCAAGGGCAATACCCTTCGCCTCGGCCGTTACAATTGCATCCACATCCGTGATCCTTTTCGCAATCTCCGGAGCCGCCGCTGCAATCAGCTCAGTATCCCCGAGGATCACAAAGCTGGCAAAGGCGGTCGTGCTGTTTATATCAATAAAAGGGAGCTTTCTTGTTACTCCGCACAAATTCAGTTCATAGTACTCATTCATCATTTTCCTCCACATATTCATGATGTTGGTGCCCCATGATACCCGGATTGCTGCGTACTATTCGCTCTCGCAATCCGTGGAGCATTCGTAATCCGCTCATTTTTCTACGAAAAAGGCATCAGAGGACACCTTCAACAGCATACTATGCGTCACAGCCCCAGAATCTTTGCTGCATAGCCTGCCAGCATTCCGATGAAGGGATTGGAGATCGCTGTTACCACCATCGTTGTTCCTCCAACTGCAGCATTCGATGCAAATGCTGCCGGTGCATCCAGAACGACCGTCTTAAAGATGCCCAGAACGAACAGGAAGCCTGCGATGGATGAGGACGGAACGTATTTGCTGATCTTTGGTAAAAGTCCTGCCAGTAAGATAACGCCGATCACAACCATCATGGCAACGCCGGCCCACACCGGGTGCGGTGCACTGGCTGTTGCCGAAATGATCGACTCTACCGGAGCGCCGCCAAAAAACGACGAGCCCATATCCGCCAGCGACGAAATTACCGTCAGATGATCGACATTGTAATTGCCGCTCGTTGACATGCTGGCCGTAATCGAGCCAAAGGAAATGTTGGAGCCGATGTTCAGGCATACCATGCCGAGTGCTCCCAAAAGGACACGGACGTTGAACACGAAGTGCTGCCTCTGGAATCTATCATCCACAACGATAATGTTGTCTTTTTCCTTGTCCTCCGCTTTCTTAAAGACCGCCGATGCGATGCAGGAAACCACGACCGAAACAACGATGGTGTACACCAGCGTGTTGCTGCTGTCGCGCGTCACATAGTACGTGACGAGTGCCGCTGCAAGGGAGGTAATTCCCGCAATCTTGTCCTTGCGGATCATGTCGATGGCTGCCTTGGTCAGGATGATGCCGACACCGGCCATCATGCCGTTCGCAATGTCCTCTCCGATGAAATCCACAATCTTCGTCAGGAGTCCGAACGCTCCGATCAGTGCCATGATCAAACCGCCGAAAAAGATCATCGTGCACCTCTCTGCACGATCCTTGCCGGCCGTTCCCGCATAGGTAATGGTCTCTGCCTGAAACGAAATCGGCGCAACACTTTGCGTCACCGTGTTGCCGATCGCTCCCACGAAAAATGCCATCGCTGTCGGAATCGACGCGAATCCGAACGTCAGAGCCAGCAGACCCTGCGGCAGGCCATTCAGAACAACGCCGATGACTGCCAGTACATCTGTTACAATACCACTCATTTTCTCCTCCTCCGGTGCTGTATGTCTCAGCTATGATGTCTTACTGTTCCGCACATGAAAGGTGAGGCCCGGCGCATCGACAAAGAAGCGAAATACATTTTTCGTATCTTCCGGAATGTAAGCCGCACATTTATCATCGAGATGCGGTGCTGAATATCACCCATAGCCAGTCATCCTAAATTGTGTGGCAGCAAAGAGAAAACGTCAAGTGACCCAGGAGTGACCCGGTGTAAATGACGCTAACTGTAGGCAAAAAAAGGGAAGTGAGCCATTTTAGCCACTTCCCAGTCATTTTCAGCGCAGAGGTGGAGGGATTCGAACCCCCATTGGCGGTTTTGGAGACCGCAGTCTTAGCCCTTCGACGACACCTCTGTATTCACTTGCGTCGGCCAACCCGCAACCGACTTGACGATTATAGCATTCGGGTTTTAAAAATACAAGCTGAAAATCAGCCCCGCTGTTTCTGTATAAGACTCTGTATAAGGCCTGCCGCAAGCCTCACCGTTTCTGCCGGATAAGCGTTATCCGTCCCACGGTTACCGCCGTTTCTGTTCCTTCTGTTCCTTCTGTTCCTTGTGCCCCTTCTGTTTTTTCCATTCCTTAAATTCTTCCTGCTCTTTTTGCCGCCGGTAATATTCGCTGCGAGCCTTGCGTTCTTTTTCCAGGGAAAGCGGGCGCAGCAGTGTCCTGGCCGAAAGATGCGCGATCCCCCAGCCGATCAGGATTCCGGCGAAGGCTCCTGCGCTGTCAATCAGCACGTCGCGAAGCTGCGGCGTACGTCCCGGAATGAAGCTCTGGTGAAATTCGTCTGAGACGGCATACAGGCTGCTGATCAGCTGTGCTGACAAAAGAAGCCACCCCTTTCGGATCCGGTAGGCGTACAGCGGCAGTGCCAGGCAAAAGCCCAGCAGCGCATATTCGCCAAAGTGTGCCAGCTTGCGAATGTAAAATTCCGCCTGCTGTACATACAGGGCCTGCTGCGCGGGCGACCAGTTCATGCTGAAGCGATAGTTGACGGAGTGAATGATCCGTTCCGTAACGGCGATGCTCTGCAGGGAGGATGCGCTCGCATTTTCAGAGGAGAATCGGAAGATCATCAGCATCACAAAAGCAGCCGGCGCAAAGGTCAGCGGCTTCAGAAGATACTGCAGCGTCTTTTTCAGGAACATTCTGCCATAGCTGACGCGCAGATTCTCGTGATGAAATTCTCTGTTGCCGCGTTTTCTCAAATCCACTGTCCTCACTGTGCTGCAGCGGCTGCCTCCGAAAGACTGCGCACGCCGACGAGTGAGACGCCCTTCGGTGTCTTCAGTCCATGCATGTTGCTGGCCGGAAGGATCACTCTGGTAAAGCCAAGCTTGGCCGCCTCCTGTACCCGCACATCTGCCATGGTAACCATGCGCACCTCTCCGGAAAGTCCCACCTCTCCGAAGGCCACGGTTTTGTCTCCGACCGGTGTCCCGCGGAAGCTGGACAATATTGCCAGCGCAATGCCAAGATCCAGTGCAGGCTCCGTCTGGCGAATCCCCCCTGCCAGATTGACATAAGCGTCATATTCCGACAGAGGAATGCGCAGGCGTTTTTCCAGAACGGCCATCAGAAGGCTGACCCGGTTGTAGTCCGTTCCGGTTGCCTGGCGCTTCGGAAAGCCGAAATTGGTCTTGCACACCAGCGCCTGTACCTCGGTCAGCATTGCTCTTGTGCCGTCCATGCTGCAGGACACCACCGACCCGCTGGCGTTTTCCGGCCGGCCGGACAGCATGTATTCCGACGGATTTTCCACCTCGCACAGACCCTCTCTGCGCATCTCAAAAATTCCAAGCTCATTGGTTGAGCCAAAACGGTTTTTAACCCCGCGGATGATGCGGTAGGAGGCATAGCGATCCCCTTCAAAATACAGGACCGTATCTACCATATGCTCCAGCACTCTGGGACCCGCCACCGTTCCCTCCTTGGTGACGTGGCCGATGATAAAGAAGGTGATGCCGATTTGCTTGGCAAGGCGCAGCAGTACGCCCGTTGTCTCCCGCACCTGGGAAATGCTGCCCGGTGCGGCATCCACGGAGCTGCTGTTCATGGTCTGAATGGAATCAATGACAACCAGATCCGGTGTTTCCTCCAGCAGGACCTCCGTGATACGCTCCAGATCCGTCTCGCAGTAAAACCGAAGTCCTCCGGAAACCGCGCCCACGCGAGTAGCACGCAGCTTGATCTGATGCAGGGACTCCTCTCCGCTGACATAAATGACCTTTCTTCCTTCCTCCGCCAGCTTTTGGGTCACCTGCAGAAGCAGTGTGGACTTTCCGATTCCGGGGTCGCCTCCCACAAGAAGCATGGATCCCCTCACAATGCCGCCGCCCAGAACCCGATCCAGCTCGCTGTACCCCGTGGTCCACCGCACCTCTCCTTCGTCTGCAATCTGCGAGAGAGAAAGCGGCCCGGTGTTCTGTCCGCCCTGCCCTGCATAGACGCTGCCGGCAATGCCGGTTCTCGATAAGATATGCCCGGCCCCGTTCTTTTCCGCGCTCCTGCGGATCGGCGCCTCGACCATCGTATTCCATTCCCGGCAGCCCGGACACTGTCCGACCCACTTGGCAGATTCATAGCCGCACTCCCTGCAATAGAATGCTGTTGTTCGTTTCTTTCCCGGCATAACCCTTCCTTTTGTTTAGGGAAACGCTGATTAAAGCGTTTCCCCCGCCGGATTTGCGCTGCGAAGCAGCATTTTCCCCTGCAAATCCGTGCGATCCACATCTGTCACTCTATCTGTTGCCTTTTCGTTGCTTTTGTTGTTTTTTCAAAGGTAACCTTTCCGTCGCGGAAGCCTGCCGTCACCGTATCTCCCGCCTTAAATTCCTCCGCCAGAATCCGCGCAGACAGCTCGTCCTCCACCACCGCCTGAATGGCTCTGCGCAGAGGACGTGCACCCATTTTGGGATCAGCATACTTGTCCACCAGATGCACCTTCAATGCGTGCGAGAACCGAATGGTCAGATTCAGCTGTGTTTTCGCGCGTTTTTGCAGATCCGCCGCCAGAAGAGTTACGATCTGCAGCAGCTCCTCATGACTCAGGGCATGGAATACCTCGATCCCATCGATCCGGTTAATGAATTCCGGGCGGAACATTTTGCGGACCTCGGACATCACGCCCTCCTGCATTTTCTGATATTCCTGCTCTTTGGTAGGCTTGGAGGAAAATCCGATGGTACGGGAATCCACAATGTTCCGTGCCCCGACATTGGAGGTCATGATCACAATGGTGTTCCGAAAGTTCACCTGTCTCCCCTTGGAATCCGTAAGGTGCCCTTCATCCAGAATCTGCAGCAGCAGATTGAATACATCTGCGTTTGCCTTCTCAATCTCATCGAACAGGACAACGGTATACGGATTTTGGCGCACCTTGTCGGTGAGCTGACCGCCCTCCTCATAGCCGACATACCCGGGGGCTGAACCGATCATCTTGGAGACTGCATACTGCTCCATGTATTCCGACATATCCACGCGGATCATGTTCTTCTCATCGCCGAACACCGCCTCCGCAAGGGCCTTTGCCAGCTCGGTCTTGCCGACGCCGGTGGGTCCCAGGAACAGGAAGGAGCCGATCGGGCGATTCGGATCCTGAAGTCCGACACGGCCTCTTCGAATCGCCTTCGCGACCGCTGTCACAGCATCCTGCTGCCCGATCACTCTTTTATGTAAGGTGTCTTCCAGACGGACCAGACGTTCCCCCTCCTTTTCGGTCAGGCGGCTGACCGGCACCTTGGACCAGACGGAGATCACCTCCGCCACGTCCTGCTCTGTCACCTCGGGCCGCTGCGGCTTTGCCTCCTTTGATTCACTCCTTTTGTCCTGACGGAGCAATGCCTCATACTCCTTCCGAAGGGCATCGTAGCGCTTTCTTGCCGAACGCGCTGCCTGCCGGTTTCCCTCCACAACAGCAGAGGCAAGCTTCTTGTCAAGGGCCTCCATCTTATTTTCAAGCTCGGTCAGCGGGTCCCTCGTCTTTTTGTGCACACCGGTGTGAAGACGCACTGCGGCGCAGGCCTCGTCGATGACGTCAATCGCCTTGTCCGGCAGATTCCGATCATTGATGTATCGCTCCGACAGGCGTATGGCCTCCTTCATGGCCTCTTCCGTCACCGTCACGCCGTGATGGCGCTCATAATGAGGAACCACACCCTTCAGAATCTCCAGCGTTTCCTCCGGTGTCGGCTCCTCGACGGAAACCGGCTGAAAACGGCGCTCCAGCGCTGCATCCCGCTCCACGTACTTGTGGTACTCGTTGGTTGTGGTGGCACCGATCAGCTGGATTTCTCCCCTTGCCAGTGCCGGCTTCAAAATGTTGGATGCGTCAATCGAGCCCTCGGCAGCACCTGCACCGATCAGTGTATGAACCTCATCCACAAAAAGAATGATGTTGCCAAGAGAGCGAACCTCTGCCAGAACCCCTTTGATTCTCTCTTCAAATTCGCCGCGATACTTCGAGCCTGCCACCATTGCAGACAAATCCAGGGTCAAAACCCGCTTGCCCTGCACCGACTCCGGAACCTCTCCGGAGACGATCCGCTGTGCAAGTCCCTCCACAATGGCCGTCTTCCCGACACCCGGCTCGCCCACCAGGCAGGGATTGTTCTTGGTTCTTCGGGACAGAATCTGAATCACCCGCTGCATCTCACGGGTACGACCAACGACAGGATCCAGCTCTCCCCCGGCTGCCTGCGCCGTAAGGTCTCTGCTGAACTGCTCCAGCAGCTCCGGTCTGTCCCCTGCCGCCTCACCGCCCGGCATATCTGCCATCAGGTCATTCCGATGCTCCCGCACATCGACCCCCATCGCCGCCAATGTTTCAAAATATACCTTCCCGATGTTGGCACCGGCCGCCTCCATCAGCTTCAACGCCACATTCTGGCGTTCCAGAATAATGGCAATGAGAAGATATTCTGTCCCCATCTCTGCGGCGTGGTAATCCATCTCTGCAATCTCCTGAGCTCCGTCCAGAAGATCCTGAAGTCTTGGAGAGAACTTCTCCTTATCCAGAACGGCCACGCCGCCCTCCTTCATGCGAAGGGACTTCATCATTTCACTCAGCTTCTCCTCTGTAATGCCGTTATTGCGCAGCACCTGAGAAGCCACTCCCTCCGGCTCCCGAACCAGTCCCAGCAGCAAATGCTCCGTTCCCACATAGGTGCTGCCGCTCTCCTTCGCTGCCTCCTCGGCAAGCCGCAGCACCTCCCGGGCCCTCTGTGTATAAGGAATGCTCATAATTACCCCATTTCTGCCGCAGCCTGTCTGCGGCGCCGCGAGGAGAAGCCGCTAAAGGCGGGTTCTCCGGTGCGCAATTTGGAGGAAACGGCACCGGCCGTTTCCGAGAAAAATCATGTATCATATGTCCTTTGAATCCAGCTTTCATATTCATCGAACACCTGATCCACCAGCTCGTGCATATCCTTCCTGGTGAGACCCCGGCACAGAGCCTCTGCGGTGGCCTCTGAAATCCTCTCACGAACGGTTTGAAGTGCTCTTGCCTTATCGGAATCCACGGCAATGACGGCGCCTCTTCGCCGATCCACCTTGACAAAGCCCTCCTGCTTGAGCACGGTGTAGGCCTTGTTGACGGTGTGCATGTTGATCCCGATCTCGTCCGCCAGCTGACGCACGGAAGGAAGCACCTGCCCTTCCGTAAACTGCGAGGTGGCGATTCCCAGGATAATCTGATTACACAGCTGCTGATAAATTGCCTCGTCACTGCTGAAATCTATTTCGATCAGCATCTTAGTCACCTTCTTCTGCTGCAAATGCTGCCGTCCTGCGGCAGCCGCACTTCGGGGAAGCACGGATGAAAGCCCTTTCCCGATGGATTGACACGCAAAAATGCCGTGTGTTACGCATTATATAACACACGGCATTTATCTTCAACTGCTGTATTCTGCAACTGCTGTATTCTGTTCCTTATTCGCCGTCGTCCAGCTTCAGGAAATCATAATCAAAATCATCCTCGGCGAAATTCTTGGCTGCAGGACGTGCCGCCGGCTTTGCGGCAGCGGAGCGCCGCTCTGCACTATCCGCTGTACTGCGTGCCGGACGATCGGCCGCCGCATCCGCTGCGGGACGTGCATTCTGCGATGCTGCAGGACGCGCGGCAGAGGCGGTCCTGGATGCGGTTCTCCCTTCGGAGTCTCTTGCAGGGGCTGCGCTTCTTTGCCTTGTTGTGTAGGCTCCTCCCTCTGCAGGACGAGGCGCTCTTCTCTCGGATCTTTCCCCGGTTCCTCTTGCGTCCCTCGGATCTCTTTCGACCCGTCTGACCGTATTGGAGGCATACGCATCCTCGCGGCTTCTCCCTCTGGCGTTCTGCGTTCTCGGTCTTCTCAGGGATTCCACGCTGTCGACGCGATGATCGCTTCTGCGCTGATCCCTGCGTTCCATCGTAAGATCCCGCTCTCTTCTGCCGTTTTCGAGTGCATCCTTGAGCCGGATCGCCAGAATGATCACGGCAATCACCAGAACAATCACCGCCACGATCGCTGCGATCAGCACAACGGTAAACTTCCGATTGGCTGCGCTTGCCTTTGCATTCGCGGTCGCAACGTCATCCTCCAGCTGCTGGATGTCCGAAATCTTCATCCGCTTGCCTTCGTTGTTGTCATACAGATAGTAGGTATTTGCGCCGTTCTCATCGGGTGCCAGGACAATCTGATATCCGCCGGTATCTTCCTCCGCAGCGGCCGCAGCCTCTGCAGCGGCTTCATCCGTTCCGTCGCCCTCTGTGTCGGATGCCTCGGCATCGGTCGTCGTATCTGCTGCGTCCGCTGCATCGGCCCCTTCCTCATCCGTGGTTTCCGTCTCGGTATCATCCACTGTCAGGAAGTCACCGCGAACATAGCCGGTGGTTCCGTCACTCAATGTCACCTGATACCAGGTTGCACCCGAGGCATCCGTTTCCGTCTCTCCCACCTCCAGCGTATCACCGGAGGTAACCGTTCCCACCTTGCTGGAATCCGAGCTTGCGCTGCTGCGAACGTTGATATCTGTCCCTGTCACGGTACCTGTTGCCGCAAGTACAGGCAGCATTGCTGTCGGCACTGCAGTCGCCACAACCGCTGCCAGTGCTGCTGCGGCAGCCATTCCCCGAATACGATTAAACCTGGAATTTATCATGATCCACTCCCTTGTCTTCATCTCTTCGCCTTCATCTCTTTGCGCCGCGACAAAACCGTCCTGCAGAAAATGTCCTTCTTTTCGGTTTTCTTTCTCTGCCCGCTTCCGCCGTATCGGCACAATCATCCCATGTTTATGGGATCACATACGCTTCTAGCATAACATGACAACATCTTCATGCCAAGTTTTTGTTTCGCACGCCGCCTTGACACTGCTTCGCACGCCGCCCTGGCATTGTTTCGCACGCTGCCTGGTTACTGGCTATATGATGTTGGGATCAGAAGGCCGGCCTGGACGGCGAAGAAATTTTACATCTGCTCAATGGCCTTTCCGATATCATGGCGATAAAAGGCCTTGTCAAACGTAATCTCCTTCACCGCCTCGTAGGCCTTCTCCCGTGCCTCCTTCAGTGTCGGTGCAAGAGCTGTGACGCCAAGAACGCGGCCGCCGCTTGTAACCGTCTCACCGTTCTCGTTTTGTGCGGTTCCTGCATGGAAGCAATACAGATCCTCTTTGCCCTCCAGAGCCTCCAGTCCGTGAATCACCTTGCCCTTTTCATAGGAGGAAGGGTAGCCGCCGCTTGCCATGACAACGCAGACAGCCGCATTGTCCGCAAAGGTCAGCTCGATCTGATCCAGGGTCCCGTCGATGCAGG
>CAYXAN010000052.1:0-9523 GCA_964461705.1 uncultured Sarcina sp.
CTGCTTTCTGCCAAAGCCCGGCGTGGATTCGGCAGTGCTGCAGCTGCGGCTTCGAAAGGAACCGCCGGTGGCTGCGGATACGGATTTCCTGTTCGCACTGATTCGGGCGGCCTTCAATCAGCGGCGCAAGACGCTGGCCAATGCGCTGTCGCACGGAATGCAGGGGGAGACCTGCGCAGTGACCCGCGAAATGGTGCAGGAGGCGCTTTCACAGATGGGACTTTCCGAAACCGTTCGCGGAGAGAAGCTCTCTCTGGAGCAGTTTGCCAAGCTTGCAAGTCTGTTGGGCAATATGCTAAAATTTTGATTGCGTTTATGTTGGAAAACTGTGTATTCGAGAAGCAAAAAGCCAACGAAGGCGTTTGAAGCAGGCACGCGGGTTGAGCCGCGGGGAAAGCCGGATCCGAACGCACGGAATACGAGGAAAACGAAGTGGATAAGTACGAATTTAAGCTCAGCCTGAATGAAATCAACACGCTGATCGGCGAGAGGAGATTTGAAGAGGCGGCGCAAATTGCTGACGGTATCGACTGGAATCACGTGAAAAGTCCGGATACGCTGTGCCGGGTCAGTGAGATTTACAAGGCCATCGGAGAATACAACAAGAGCCGCGATGTGATGGCGATTGCCCATGAACGCGACGCGGAAAATTCCAAAATCATCTATGCGCTGTGCGAGCTGACCATCTTCTTGTACGGAAGGGACGGGCTGCAGAGCGATCTGACGCTTTCCTTACAGCTCATGCAGGAATATAAAGCGGCTGAGCCCGACAACCCCAAACGACTGATCCTTCAATACAAGATGTACGGTGTATCACCCGTTTCCGCACAGGAAAAGATTTCTGTATTGGAACAGCTTCAACATGAGAAATTCTTCCCTCGCTGGGCCTATGAGCTGGCCGGGCTGTATGCGAAGGAGGGCAGCAGTGATAAGGCAGCCGCTGTATGCCGTGAAATCCTGCAGAAGGCGCCGGATGGAAATTATGCAGGGCGTGCACAGGAATTGCTGAACGGATTGCCGGAGGCTGCCCGGGGACAGAATGCCGCCGCACCGAAGGTGCACGATGGTGACATGCCGGGGACGCCGGGAACGCAGGCCGGTGACATGCCGGGGACGCCGGGGATGCAGGCCGGTGACATGTTGGAGAATCAGGGAACACAGGACGGCGACGCACCGGGAATTCCGGAGGCCGAGGGCGCGGGAATGTCCTCACCTGAGTCGTACAAATCGTCCGAGCTGTCCGAGCCGGCAGGGGAGACCTTCCCCGGGGCTTTGTACGGGCAGGGCAGTCGGACACAGGAGTCGAACACGCAGGAGACCCCGGCGGAGGAAGCTTTTGCAGAAAGTGCCCCCGCGGAAAATATGTTTGCAAAGGAAACGGAAATACCGACGGAGAGCTCTATTTCCATCAGCGAGGTGATGGAGGAGTGGGAAAAGATCCGCTCCGACATCCGCAGATCCAATGATGAAAAGCGTGCCCAGAGGATTCTGGATGATACGGGAACCCTTTGGAGAGATTTCGATGAAACCGCAAGGCATGGACTTCTGGAGGATATCGAGAAGGGGGTTGCCAGACAGCGCAGGCAGGTTCGCAGCGGCATGTACCGCATGGGAGAGGCCGCCGCACGGGACGCATACCCGGAGGAAAGGCCATCCGGAGCCCCTTCAGAGAGAACGGCAGATCGGCGATCCGTTCGAAGAACGGACGAAGCACAGGAATCCGAACGCCAGCCTGTCCGGAGAGCGGAGGAGCCGCAGATGACAGAACGCCGTCCTGTCCGGAGGGCGGAGGAGCCGCAGATGACAGAACGCCGTCCTGTCCGGAGGGCGGAGGCACCGCAGGTGACAGATCAGCGCCCTGTGCGAAGATCCGTTGAGAGAGAAGGGGCGAAGGCTCCTGCGCCGGAGCGCCGGCAGATGCATGCAGGAATGCAGGAGCGGCGGCAGCGTCTCTCTGCCGGGGCAGGAAATCCGGGAAATCGTGCCATCCCCATCAGCAATGAGGATGATGATGTACGGGTATACGGAAGCCGCGACGATGTCGACGAGCTGGCAACAAGACGCTGGAATTCGGAGGAAATCCACCGCGCCATGGCCCGGCAGGAGCGGGAAGCTTTGGCGGCGGAAATGGAAAATGCCGGTGAAAAGCGGCGTATGCAGGAGGAATATCTGGAGGCACAGGAGCCGGAGGAAGCCGCCTCGCAGCAAGGCGCAGAGATTTCGGAGCAGGAAGCCGAAGGAATGTATCAGGACATTCCGCTTGAGGCCGATATCCCTGTAAAGGAGGATATCCCGGCCGAGGCAGAGCTTCCGGAGGAAGAGAAAGCTGTAAGGGGGGATGTCTCTGCCGAGACGGATCTTCCGGAGGAAGAGGAGGCAGCGGACACGGATCCTTCGGACGAGGCCCCCGCTTTCGCGGAAGAGGAGACGGCAGAAGCGGATGCCCCGATGCCGGACGAATCAGAGGCTGCGAAACCGGAGGCAGCGAAACCAGAAGCTGAGGACTCAGAAGCTGCAGAACCGGACTCTGCCGAATCAGAAATCGCGGAGTCAGAGCCTGCCGGATCAGAGGATGTGAAGCCGAAGGGCAGACGGCGGCAGGCGAATGCAGAGGCCGTGCAGGAGCCTTCGAAGGAAGGCGCAAAGCCGGCGAGGAAAGCAGCTCCCGCGCAGCGGCCTGTGCGCAAGAACCGGGAACTGAGCAAGGAGGAGCGGCGGCTGTTCGGCCCCTTCTGCCGTATGCGGGAAAATGTGGAGCAGCTGACAGAGGCTCTGGATCAGGTCAGTCTTGCCTCCTCCACCGGAAATGTGCTGATCGTCGGGAATGAGGCAACGGCGGAGCGCGTAGCCAAGGGAATTCTGGAGGTCACGCGGCATGCGGATGCGAATTTTACCGGGAAAATTGCCAGGGTGAACGGAAACGCGCTGAATAAGCTTTCCGCGGAGGGACTTGCCAAAACCTTTGCCAAGCTGTCCAACGGCGCACTGATCGTCAGCAAGGCGACGGAGCTTTCGCCGAAGGCGGCGGAGCAGCTGTATCACGAGCTGGAGGGGAAGGATCATGGGCTGATCGTCATCATGACCGACGGAAGTAAACGGATGGAGCAGTTCCGTCATGAGAATGAACGGTTCCTCGGAAGCTTCACGGCCGTGATCAACATTCGCCCGCTGAACGATAAGGCATTGGTGGCATATGCCAGGGATTATGCCGTTTCGCAGGATTATTCCATTGATGAATTCGGGCAGCTGGCGCTGGCGCAGCGCATCGCGATGATGCAGACCTCAACACATCAGGTGACGCTGAAGGAGGTCAGAGATCTGGTGGATGAGGCCATCGATTCGGCCTCCAGGGTGTCTGCACTCAAGCGTCTGTTTTCCCGAAACCGATTTGACGAGAACGACCGCATCATTCTGCATGAAAAGGATTTTGCACAGTCCTGACGACAGGAATCCGAAAGGAATCAGAGGAGAGCGGTTTTGTTACATCCGTGGCGCTTAAAGAAACACTGATGAATCGGTGTTTCCTTAGATCAAAATCATAGCCGTTATATCAGCAGGGAGGTAATGCATGGCAGCACAGAAGAAGCCCGCAGTAACCGATGCGAAGAAGAAAGCGTCCGCAGCAGCCGGAGCAAAGAGCCGGGAATCCTCGGCGGCAAAGACCGGAGGAAGAACGGCGAAGACGAAAAAGACGGCGGCGAAAAAGCCGGACAACAAGGTCTTTATTTCCAAGGATGACTGCTATCTTTTCGGTCAGGGGACACATTATGACATTTACCGCAAGCTGGGAGCACATCCGTCTGTGGAAAACGGAGTGGAGGGCACCTTTTTTGCCGTGTGGGCTCCCCATGCAGCCGCTGTCAACGTGATCGGCTCCTTCAATGGGTGGAATGAGGAGCAGTACCCCATGGACAAAATCGGGGAGATCGGGATCTGGACGAAATTCATCCCCGGTGTCGGCGAAAACGAGCTGTACAAATACCTGATTCGTACCCCGAAGGGGGAGAAGCTCTATAAGGCGGATCCTTACGCCAATGCGGCGGAGCTTCGTCCCGGGACAGCCTCCAAGACCGCAAATCTTGAGGGCTACCGGTGGGAAGATGCCAAGTGGCTGGAGGAGCGCGAGAAGAAGAATGTATTTCAGGAGCCGGTGGCGATCTATGAGTGCCATGTCGGATCCTGGATGAAGCATCCGGACGGCGGCGACGGCTTCTACAGCTATCGCGAGTTTGCGGATCGCCTGGTTGGCTACCTCAAGGATATGCCCTTTACGCATGTGGAGCTCATGGGCATTCTGGAGCATCCCTTTGACGGCTCCTGGGGGTATCAGGTAACCGGCTATTATGCTCCCACCGCCCGCTACGGCACGCCGAAGGATTTCATGTACCTTGTGGACACGCTGCACCGGCACGGGATCGGTGTGATCCTGGACTGGGTGCCGGCGCACTTTTGCCCGGACGAGCACGGACTGGCGCGCTTTGACGGAGAGTGCATTTACGAGGATCCGGATCCGAGAAGAGGCGAGCATCCGGATTGGGGGACCAAGATCTTCAATCTGGGGAAGCCGGAGGTCAAGAACTTCTTGATTGCCAACGTTCTGTACTGGCTGCGGGAGTTCCATGTGGACGGCATCCGTGTGGATGCGGTGGCCTCCATGCTGTATCTGGATTACGGCAAAAAGGATGGAGAGTGGCTGCCCAATCAGTACGGCGGCAACAAGAATCTGGACGCCATCGTGTTCTTCCAGCACATGAATTCCGTGGTAAGAGGCACGTATCCCGGCTTTATGACCATTGCGGAGGAATCTACGGCATGGCCGCAGGTGACCAGTGAAATCGGCACAGAGGGCCTTGGCTTCACCTTCAAGTGGAACATGGGCTGGATGCATGATTTCTGCGAATATATGAAGCTGGATCCGGTTATGCGCAGCGGCTCCCACTACAGCATGACCTTTGCCATGAGCTACAACAGCTCTGAAAAATATATCCTGCCCCTGTCTCACGATGAGGTGGTTCACCTGAAATGCTCGATGCTGAACAAGATGCCGGGCTATGAGGTGGATAAGTATGCCAACCTGCGTCTTGGCTATACCTTTATGATGGGGCACGCCGGCAAAAAGCTTCTGTTCATGGGTCAGGAGTTCGCGCAGGAAAGGGAGTGGAGCGAGGCCAGAGAGCTGGACTGGTTCCTCCTGCAGAATCCGCTGAACGAAGGCATGCAGCGGTATGTGGCGGAGCTGCTCAGAATATATCGCCAATATCCCTGCATGCACGAGATCGATGACAGCTGGGACGGCTTCGAGTGGATCAACGCGGATGACAAGAACCGCAGCATTTACAGCTTCTTCCGTAAGTGCGGCTCAGATCAGAAGAGGGTGATGTTCATTCTGAACATGACGCCGGTGGAATACAGGGATTACCGGGTAGGCGTTCCGGCGATGGGCAGCTATAAGCTGCTTTTGAGCAGCACGGACGAGAAGTTCGGGGGGAGCGGAGCGAAGCTTCCGAAGACACTGAAGGCCGTGAAGGGGGACTGCGATTACAAGCCGCAGTACATTCAGTTCGATATGCCGGCCTACGGCGGGCTGGTGCTGGAATTTTAATGATACCAGACACCGAAAAGGATGCGCATGAAACAGGGAAGAGGGGATCAGCATGCAAATTCATGAGTCTGCAGAGGATTATCTGGAAACCATTTTGATTCTGGAGGAGCGGAATGCTCAGGATCGAAGCATTGACATTGTGAACGAGAGAGGCTTTTCCAAACCAAGCATCAGCATTGCCATGAAGAAGCTGCGGGAGAACGGGTATATTGAAATGGACACCGGGGGATACATTACGCTCTGCCCCTCCGGACGCGCCATTGCGGAGCGAATCTATTCCCGGCACAAGCTTCTGCGCAAGGTTCTTATGGCGATCGGTGTAGGCGCAGAGGCGGCGGCGGATCAGGCATGCCGGATCGAGCATGTCATTGACGACGAGACATTCAATAAGCTGAACGAGTATTACGAAAGGCAGATGAAGAAAGGAAACTGAGCAAGGCTATGGCAGACAAACATTTGCTGGATGACAAGACCATTCTGATCACCGGGGGGACCGGCTCCTTTGGACATTGCTTCACCAGATATGTGCTGGAGCACTATCACCCGAAAAAGCTGATCATCTATTCCCGCGATGAATTCAAACAATTCGTGATGTCGAACGAGGCGCCCTACAAGGAGCACGCGGACGTGATGCGGTTCTTCATCGGAGATGTGCGGGACAAGGAGCGCATGGAGCGCGCCATGGAGGGAGTGGATTATGTCATTCATGCCGCGGCCCTGAAGCAGGTTCCCGCCTGCGAATACAATCCGTCCGAGGCCATTAAGACCAATGTCAACGGTGCCATGAATATCATTGACGCTGCGCTGGCCTCCGGGGTGAAGAAGGTGGTGGCTCTGTCTACGGACAAGGCGGTGAACCCGGTGAATCTGTACGGCGGGACGAAGCTGGTCAGCGATAAGCTCTTTATCGCGGCCAATGCCTATGCCGGCAGTAAGGATGTGTCCTTCAGCGTTGTCCGGTACGGCAACGTGGCGGGAAGCCGCGGCTCGGTTATTCCGTTCTTCCGCGAGCTGATCGCCAAGGGGGAGACCACCATGCCCATCACCGATTACCGCATGACGCGCTTCTGGATCAGCCTGGAGCAGGGCGTGGAGCTGGTGATCAAGGCGCTGGAGGAGGCTAAGGGCGGAGAGACCTTCATCTCCAAGATTCCGTCCTTCTACGTCAAGGATCTGGCAGAGGCACTGCTTCCCGGCTGCAGGACCGTGGAGGTGGGCATCCGCCCCGGCGAGAAGCTTCACGAGGTGATGGTAACCGCAGAGGATGCGCCCAATACGTTGGAGTTTGCGGACAACTATATCATTTATCCTCAGATCACCTACAATGATCGGCAGCAGCGCGATCCATCGGGCAAGGCGGTGGAGGATGGCTTCGTGTATTCGTCCGGAAGCAATAAGGAGTGGCTGTCCGTGGAGCAGATCCGCGAGCTTTTGAAGACGGTAGAGGAGCACTGAATCCGGCATGAGTGAAGGACTGAGTACGGATCGGCTTCCGGCCATCGAGGGAGGAAAGCCGGTTCGGGAAACAAAAATATATTATTCCCACCAGTATATTGATCAGGAAGATATTGATGCGGCGGTTTCGGTTCTCCGAAGCGATTATCTGACCACTGGTCCGCAGATTGCGGCGTGCGAGAAAAAGCTGTGCGAGGTGACGGGGGCTCGGTATGCTGTTCTGTGCTCGAACGGAACCGCGGCATTGCATATGGCCTGCATGGCAGCAGGACTGGGAGAGGGGGACGAGCTGATTACAACGCCCATTACCTTTGCCGCCTCTGCCAACTGCGCCCTCTATGTGGGGGCAAGGCCTGTTTTTGCAGACATTCTGCCGGATACCTACAACCTGGATCCGGCCTCGGTGGAGGCGCACATAACGGCCGGGACGAAGGCAGTTGTGGCCGTGGATTTCGGCGGACAGTCCGTCGATGAGGATGCCTTTCTGGCCCTGAAGGAGCGGTACGGCTTTGTCTACATTGAGGACGGAGCACACGTCATCGGCACCTCCTACAAGGGACGGCCCAACGGCAGCATTGCGGATATGACCACCCTGTCCTTTCATGCGGTGAAGACCATCACCGGAGGCGAGGGCGGCGCTGTGGTGACAAACAGCAGGGAATATTACGAAAAGCTCCTTCTGTACCGCACCCACGGGATTACGCGGGATCCTGCGCTGATGGAGCATACGCCGGACGGGCCGTGGTATTATGAGCAGATTGCGCTGGCGCCCAATTATCGGATCACGGATCTGCAGGCGGCGGTCATTTCCTCACAGCTGGATAAGCTGCCGGCCTTTGCAAAGCGCAAGAAGGAAATCGTGCGCCGCTATGATGAGGCCTTTGCGGGACTGCCGGGTCTGATCCTGCAGAAGGAGACAGAAGGGTCGGATACCGTTCGCCATCTGTACATCCTGCAGGTGAATCCGCAGCATCTGTCCATCGACAGAAGGCAGCTCTTTGATGCGCTCGGCGCCGAAAATGTGGTCTGCAACGTGCATTACATTCCGGTCTATTACTTCCCCTATTACGAGCGGCAGGGCTACTTAAGAGGCCTGTGTCCGCAGGCGGAGCAGCTGTATTCCCGGATGCTGACCATTCCGCTGTACTATGCCATGAGTGATCAGGATGTGGAGGATGTCATAAAGGCTGTGACAAAGGTGGTATCCTATTACGAAAAGTGAAGCGCAATAGGACAGGAGCAATAGGACAGGAGCAATAGGACAAGAGCAATAGGACAGGAGCAATAGGACAAGAGCAATAGGACAGGTGCGATAGGATAAACACGGTAGGATAAGCACAAGAGGACAAGCACGATAGAACAAGGATGATAAAACAAGGCCGGTCGGGAGAGAATACCCGGCCGGTTTTTTCATGCAGGATTCTGGCTGCGAAGCAGCATTTTCCCTTGCAAATCCGTGCGATCCACCGCAAGGCTCTAAGGAAACGCTGATTTTATCAGCGTTTCCGTTAGAGGCGAGGCTCGTGGGAGGAGACAGGTGAGATGAACGCCCGGATGTCGTTCGAAATGTCGCGGACGTTTTCTTCCCCGATGTATGCCATATGGCCGGAAGGATATTCCTTCAGATGGATGCGGTCAGGATCCACGTGGGCATGGGAAAGTGTATGCCGCAGAACGCCCGTCTGTGTACAGAGGTCATAATATCCGTTGATGAACATCAGCCGCATTCCGGGGATCGCATTCATGACGAAGGATAGCCTGTCGGCAGAATGATAGCGCTCTGTTTCGAAATTCCAGAGCGGTGCTTTCTCCAGCTCCGACCCATAGGAGGTGGAGGCAATGTAAACCCGATCAAAATCATGGATTCCAAGAGTTGGAAGGATGGCGCTGTGCAATGCGGCCTGGCAGGCAGTTCCGTAGCGCGCCATGGAGGCATCCGAGAAAAAGCGCCCGGATTCTTCATCAATCTGAGGAAGAAATTCCTGGCGGGCGAAGCGGCCGTCATATACGGAGACTACTTTTTTGTCCTTTCTCAGTACTTCTTTGCAAAACGAGATGCGCTCCAGACGAAAATCACGCTTTTCCAGATACTCTTCGGAAACGCCGGTGAAGTACATCAGCTGCTCTGCAAGCTGAGCCTTCTCTGCATCCGTGAGGAAGATCCCTTTATGCAGCGCGATCAGATAATCATGATCTGCAAACTGCCGGGCCCTCGAGACAAATTCCTCCAACGGAATTCCCGAATCGGACAGATGGTGATACCAGTGAATTGCGGCCATGGTAGGAAGCGCCTCCACGGCATACTCGACCGGAATTCCTTTGTTGAAGTAGGAGGCGGTGGTGATGGTGTTGCCGATGCAGATGATCCCGTTGAAGGCAAGGTGGTAGGAATCCTTTTTGCCGTTTGAGCAGGCAATGGCAGCGGCGGTAACGGCTCTGGGGCAGCCGTAGCTTTCACCGACAAGG
>CAYXAN010000053.1:0-9412 GCA_964461705.1 uncultured Sarcina sp.
CGGGATGTTTCCCTCCTGGCAGGAGAGTCTGCACCATGCGGCCTTTCAGGTGGCATCCATCATCACCACCACGGGCTACAGCTCGGTGGATTTTGACCTCTGGCCCATGTTCAGCAAGATGATTCTGGTGGGACTGATGTTCTGCGGAGCCTGCGCAGGCTCGACGGGCGGCGGCATCAAGGTGTCCCGTATCCTGATTCTGGCGAAGGCGGTGCGTGCGGAGATTCGCCATTACATTCACCCGAGAGCCGTCACCAATATGAAGATGGACGGAAAGGCAGTGGACAAGACGATTCTGCGGGGCGTGCTGGTCTATCTGGCGGTGTATCTCTTCCTGTTCGGCTTATCGGTTCTGATTCTGTCGCTGGATCCGACCCAGTCCTTCACAACGGATTTTACCGCAGTGGCGGCCACCTTCAACAACATCGGTCCGGGCCTGGATGCCGTGGGACCGGCACTGAGCTTTGCCGGGCTGACGGTGCTGTCCAAATTCGTCCTGATGTTTGACATGCTGGCGGGACGCCTGGAGCTGTTCCCCATGCTGGTGATCTTCCTGCCCTCCGTGTGGAAGAAAAATTCATGACGTCAGTCAGGAAAAAGCACTTGCATTCATTGGCGGCATCTGGTAAGATACCAACTTGTAGCGAACAAACAAAACAAGCTTCGCTCGCTTCACAAGATGATGGGCTATCGCCAAGCGGTAAGGCAACGGACTCTGACTCCGTCATTTCGTAGGTTCGAATCCTACTAGCCCAGTTACTTTTTGTCGGCTTTCATCAAGTTTTGATGGAAGTCGATTTTTTATTGTATTTTCAAGGGATTTGGGTATTTTTAAAGAAAATATTAACAAAAGCGATTTCTTAAAATTAGTTGCAGTCACAGATTATTTAAGGCAAGATAGAGGCTCAGGGAAATACCTGTGTTCGTGTTTCCTGCGAATCTGCGGATTTTTGAAAAGATGGGACGAGGTAATGAGTATGAAGGAACAGCTGCTGTCACAGGGGTGGACACTGACCATCCCGGAAGAAAACGTCTATCATATCCCTCCGGAGCCGATCCCGGTCACCGTTCCGGGAAGCGTATATTCCGGCCTTCTGGAAAACGGCCTGATGCCGGATCCCTACTGGCGGGACAACGAGCTGAACGCACTGAAGCTTATGGAAAATGATGTGGTCTTTACGGAACGGTTTGCGCCGGACCCGCAGCTTCTGGACTGCGATCAGGTGATTCTGCGCTTCGACGGCGTTGACACCATTGCGGACATTGAACTGAACGGCCGCCGTCTCGGGCATGTGGAGAATATGCACCGAAGCTACGAGTATGCGGTGAAGGGACTCCTGAACGGAAGCGGGAACGAGCTGAAAATTACGATCCATTCTCCCATGAGGGCGGCAGCCGCCGCGCGTGCCGGGGTTCACAACATGGAGAGCACAGATGCCGTCCCCGGCTATTCGCAGCTGCGGAAGGCACACTGCATGTTCGGCTGGGACTGGGGCCCGCGGCTTCCCGACGCAGGACTTTACCGGCCGGTTCGGCTTCTGGGCGTCAGTAAGGCGCGGTTTTCCGATGATATCCGGATTGTGCAGGAGCACCATATTGCGGGCACGGGGGTTTGCGGAAACGAGGTGGACCGTGTGCGCCTTTCTTATACGGCGAGGATTGTGTATCAGAAGCCGTCAGATGACACGGATCCGTCCTCGACATGCTCGGCTGCCCGCGGTGTTCATGTGGAAGCTGCTCTGGAAGCGCCGGACGGGACGGTCTGCTGTTTTGAGCCGATTACCTCTGACAGCGCATCGCACAGCGTATGCGGGGAAACGGCGGAAGGAGAGCTTTTGGTAACAGAGCCCAAACTGTGGTGGCCGAACGGGTACGGGCAGCGGCCGCTGTACACGGTGATGCTTCGTCTTGTGGATGATGCGGACGGGGAGGAGCTGGACCGGTGCGTCCGGAGGATCGGCCTTCGTACCGTTACGGTGGATGTATCGGAGTTTCCGGAGGAGGAACGGGATCCTCACATCGGGCCGCAGGTAAAGCGCGATGTAAAGACGGGACGGCATTTTGATTTTGTGGTGAACGGTCTGCATATTTTTGCCATGGGAGCCGATTACATTCCGGAGGACAATGTCCTGCAGCGTGTCACAAGGGAGCGCACCGAGCGTCTCTTGAAGGACGCGGCAGAGGCGAACCACAATGCGATCCGTGTCTGGGGAGGCGGATACTACCCGGATGATTTCTTTTATGATATGTGTGACGAATACGGCTTGCTGGTCTGGCAGGATTTCATGTTTGCCTGCTCCAGCTACGAGCTGAACGACGCCCTTGAGGAAAACCTAAGAGCGGAGTTTACGGAGGCGGTGCGGCGCATTCGCCATCATGCATCTCTTGGACTGTGGTGCGGCAACAATGAGATGGAGACCGAGTTTCTGGACAATTATTGGGGCGGCCGCTTCAACAGTGTTCTGCCGTGGGCGAAGGGGGATGATCCGGGCTATAAGATTCCGCCAAAGCAGTTCAATGATTACATTAAGCTGTACGAGTACATCCTGCCGACGATACTGAAGGAGGAGGATCCGAATGCCTTTTACTGGCCGTCCTCACCATCCTCCGGCGGAAATTTTGAGGATTCCTACGAAGAAAATATCGGAGATGCCCATTATTGGGGCGTGTGGCACGGAGGGGATCAGTTTTCGGATTATCGAAGGCATCATTTCCGCTTCCTGTCGGAATTCGGCTTTCAGTCCTTCCCCTGCATGGCGACCGTGAAAGCCTTTACCGAGGAGGGGGACCGCAATATCTTCTCGGAAATCATGGAGATGCACCAGCGGAATGCCTCGGCCAACGGCAAAATCATGAATTATCTGTCGGCCACCTATCGCTATCCGAAGGATTTTGAACGACTGCTGTATTGCTCGCAGATGCTGCAGCTGGATGCCATTCGCTACGGCGTGGAGTATTTTCGCCGGATCCGCGGAACCTGCATGGGGACGCTGGTGTGGCAGCTGAATGACATCTGGCCGGTGGCATCCTGGTCATCGATTGATTATTACGGCCGGTGGAAGGCACTGCATTACGGCGAAAAGAGGTTTTTTGCCCCCGTTTCCATTACCTGCGAGGAGCACGGGCGCCTGGATCAGAAGCCCTGCGTGAATTCTCTCCCGATCCCGGTGGAATATTCGGCGCAGCTTCATGTGGCGAATGAGACAGCAAAGGAGGTACGGGGACTGGTCCGCTGGCAGTTAAGGCGTCCGGACTCCTCTGTCATTCGGCAGGGGGAGCAGGAGGTCGCGGTGCCGCCCTTTGGCGGCGTGTGGCTGGACAAGGAGGTGTTCAATCAGGACGGCGATGAACGGGATATGCATCTGTATTATGAGTTTTGGCAGAACGGAGAGGTCATATCCTCCGGATCCTCATTGTTCGTTGCACCCAAGCACTACCACTTTGCGGATCCGGAGCTGACGGTAACGGCAGAGGAGGGGGCTGTGGTCGTGACCTCCAGGGCCTACGCAAAGGGTGTCTGTATTGAATCCCAAGACGGGAATCTGCGGCTTGCCGACAACTTTTTTGACATGGAGGCGGGGACGCGGAGGATCCCTGTCGTTGGAGAGCTTCCTGCGGGAGCTCTGAAAATATGCAGTGTATACGAAATTGACCGATGACGGTGAGAAGGCGAAAACGTCCGATACGAGTTATAAAACGTTTGCTGTGATATATAGACAAAAAGCGAGCGGATCCGCCTGACAAAATTAAACAAAAACGACCACGATATTTTTGTAGACTTATACAAATGTGTCAAAAGATACAAAAATCGATGATTTATGATCCTGGATGTGATCATACATGATGTATGATAGCAGCCAAGCAGCACGAAAACGATTACGGAATATTCGTTTGAGCGCCTGCGGTGGCTGTAAGGACACGGAGTGTACAGCAGCCGCCTTTACTCGTTGCAGTGCCTGCGGAAGCAGGGAGATCACTTACTAGGAGGAAAAGGACATGAAAAAGAAGGTATTGAGCGTTTTGCTTGCGGCAACCGTTACGGCAGGCATTCTGGCAGGATGCAGCTCCTCGGATTCTTCTGACGGGGTAGCGGATACCTCTGAGAGCGAAGCGCAGACAGAGGATGCAGAGAGCGCGGAGGAGGAAGGATCGGACGATGCGGCAGAGGCATCGGATGCAGCGGATACATCGGACGCAGCCGAGCTTGCCTATACCGGCTCCATCAGCCTGATGCACTACAGCACATCGGAGGAATCTCAGGGCAACGGCGGCTCGGACGGCTTCCGCACGATGATCGCCAACTGGACGGAGGCACATCCGGACATTGATCTGCAGCAGAATGTGCTGGCAAATGATGAGTATAAGACGCAGATTGCGACCATGGCGGCGGCAAACGATCTGCCGGATGTATTCCTTCTGCAGGGAATGAATACCAAGTCATGGGCGGCTCAGGGGTTGATTCTGGACATGACGGACATCATCAAGGAATCCCCTTATTATGAGGATTACAACCAAGATTACTTCACGCCCTTCAAGGACGGGGATAAGCTCTACGGACTTCCGGTTCTGACGGGCGGCACCTGCACGGTTGTGATTTATGATAAGGCTGCCTGGGCGGAGGCCGGCTTCGACACCTTCCCCGGAACCTGGGAAGAGGTGAAGGAGGCCAACGAGTATTTCCAGGCCAACGGATACGAAGGCACGATCGCCTTCGGCAACGGCGGTCAGTGGCAGGCAAATTCCGATTTCCTCAGCTGCATCGGAGATCGTTACACAGGAAAGGAATGGTTTCAGCACATCATTGACGGCGACGGAGAGGCTTCCTTTACCGACGATGTCTTTGTAGCCGCACTGCAGTTCACACAGGATATTTTCCAGAGCGGCATCTTTAATCCCGATTTCAACAGCGTCGGAAACGAGGACGCGCGCGAGTATTTCATCGCGGGCGACTATCCGGCCTTCATTGGCGGCAACTGGGATGAGTCTTATATCGCGGCAACTCTGCTGGAGGAGGACGAAGAGGCTTACAACAACCTTGGCTTTGCTGTTCTTCCGCAGCCGGCGGATGCCACAGAGGATCCCAACTCCCAGAACATCGGCCTTGGCTATGCCATGGCGATCAATTCCAAGGTCGCGGATGATCCGGACAAGCTGGCAGCCTGCATTGATTTCTGCGAATATGTAACCGGACCGGAATTTGCAGCCTACGTCGCTGAGAATTACGCATTGGGCGGACTGACCAGAATCGATGATGTTGACCTTTCCGCTTTTGATGAAGTGACACAGGCATTCTACAATTATTCCTATGTTGATACGACGCCCTGCGAAATCTACGATTCCTACGTGGATTCCGCCGTCTGGTCGGTCTGCAACACAGGACTCCAGGAGCTGATGAATGGCAACGGCGCGGCAGCTGATCTTGCAGCAGAGATTCAGGCCTCGTATGAGGAAAACTATCTTGGCAAATAAGCCGCTCTGCAAATAACCGTCACCTTTCAAATGGACCTCGCGGCTGATCCCACGGGGTCCATTTTGGACAGATAGGGGGTTCTTATGTTAAAGGCCATCAAACCCAAAATGAGCACCGTGGTTGCCCTTCTGGCAGTCCCGGTGGTGTGGTATGTCTTCTCGGTATTCGTTCCGCTGTTAACAGCCTTGTTCTACAGCTTTTATGAGTGGAAGGGGGGACCCAACAAAACCTTCAACGGCCTGGCAAACTATGCCCGGCTGATTCATGATTCCACCTTCTGGGAGTCCGTGTGGCACAATTTGCTCATCGTTCTGGTCTGCATCGTGGGTCAGGTCGGCATTGCGTTCATCCTGGTGCTGATGGTTCAGTCCCGTCTGGCGAAGTGTAAGGGAATTCACAGAACCTTCGGTTTTTTCCCCAGCACGATCTCGGCAGTGTACATCGGCTTGATCTGGACGATGATTTTTGATTACAAGAGGGGTATTCTCAACTGGTTTCTGGAGCTGATCGGGCACGGGGATGCGGCCAGAGTGTGGCTGAACGAACCGTCTCTTGTGCTGGGGTGTGTCTCGATTCCGCTGGTGTGGCAGTACATCGGCTATTATATGGTGATCCTGTTCGCGGCCATTGCGGCGGTGGATAAGGAAATCTTCGAGGTCGCGGAGCTCGACGGCGCCAACGCCTTTCAGAGAGCAATTTACATTGTTCTGCCGCTGATCAAGAACATGCTGATGGTGTGTCTGACCCTGTGCGTTGCCGGCAATATGAAGGTGTTCGACCATATCTACACCATGACGGCGGGCGGTCCGGGAACCTCGTCCATGGTTATGGCGCTGTACGGCTACAAGGTATCCTTTGAACAGTCGAATATGGGCTATGGCTCTGCCATCTCCGTTGCCATCTTTGTGATCAGTCTGGTGGTCATTCAGGGAAGCCGCGGCGTGGTCAACGGCCTTATGAAGGATAAGGGGGTGGAGTGATGGCGAAGCAAAAGGAATTTGAAATGACCAAGGTCAAAAGCGCCAAAACACCCATGCAGAAGCTGTGCGGCGGGCTTTTGGCAGCGGTCATCAACATCGTTCTGTGGATTTTCTCTCTGTCCTGTATTTTTCCTTTGGTGTGGATGTTTTATTCCTCACTGAAAAAGAAGAGAGAGTTCAATGCGGATATCATCGGCCTTCCGTCCAAACCCACACTCGACAACTATATTCAGGTGCTGACCAACAAGGATTATCATCTGGGAAGCTCGATGGTGAACAGCGTTCGCACGACGGTTTTGTCGGTGATCCTGATTCTGGCGTTCGGCTTTATCATCGGATACATTCTGGCCCGGGTCGATTTTAAAATGAATCGGCCGCTGTATGCTGTTTTTCTGATGGGATTGCTGATTCCGGTACACTCCTTGCTGGTGCCGATCTATGTGGTGTTCAACAAGTTCAATCTGGCAAACCAGTGGTTTACACTGATCATTCCGTATGTGGCCTTTGGCATACCGACGGCTGTATTCCTGATCGAGAGCTTCATCAAGTCGGTGCCGGTGGAGTTGGAGGAGGCGGCGGCCATTGACGGCAGCTCCTTCATGAACACACTGACAAAGATCATTTTGCCGGTGACCAAGCCGATTTTAACGACCGTTGCCATCATTCAGTCCTTCAGCTGCTGGAATGAGTTTTCCTTTGCTCTGGTGCTGTGCTCCAGAAATCAGGCGCTGCAGACCGTTCCGCTGGCAATGACCAATTTCAAGGGACAGTTTGCATCCGACTATCCGAAGATCATGGCCGGAATGCTGATCACCATGCTGCCGATTGTGGTGCTGTATTTCTCCTTCTCCAAGAAGATTATCGAGGGAATGGTGACAGGAGCCGTCAAGGGCTGACAGCGGTGCTCGGCAGTGTCCTGGGAAGAGATTTCGAGAGAACAGCTGTGATCACTGCACGGGTATGGGACAAGGGGAAAAATCTGCCCATGGAATGGAATCCTGAGAACGCTAAAATAAAGCTGTGAAATGGCGTGAGGATTGCAGGAGGTGGTTGCAGGTGACGGAACAGATCGGACTGGTGGTAGAGGGCGGCGGCATGAAATGCGCCTACAGCGCAGCCATACTGGACCGGTTTCTGGACGACAGAATCCGTTTTGACTATGTCATCGGAGTGTCCGCAGGCAGTGCCAATGCGGCCTCTTATCTGGCGGGACAAAGAGGCAGAAACCGCAGGTTTTATACCGAACACATTCACGAGAACGGATATTTCGGCATTGGGAGCCTTCTGAAAAGCCGGGATCTTTTCGGCCTGGATTATATCTACAGCTCCATTACCAACAGCACGGGGGCAGATCCTCTGAATTGGGCGGCGATACAGGCGAACCCGGCAAGATATGAGGTGGTTGCCACCAATGCACAGACGGGGAAGCCGAGATATTTTGACAAGAGCGAGATGGCACAGGATGATTATACCGTCATCAAGGCCAGCTGTGCGCTTCCGGCTGCATGCAGGCCCCGGATGGTAGGGGGCATCCCGTATTACGACGGCGGAGTGTCAGACGCCATTCCGGTCGATCGGGCTTTGTCGCAGGGATGCGATCGATTGGTGGTCATTCTGTCCAAGCCCCGGGACTTTGTCAAAAAGCCGGAAGGCTTCCGGCAGATTTACAGGCGTCTGTGCAGGCAGTATCCCAGGATTGTGGAGCTGCTGGACAACCGTCACATCATTTACACCAGAGGCTTTCAGCGTGTCTTCGATCTGGAAAGGGAAGGGAAAGCCTTTGTTTTCGCACCCGGCAAGGCCCTGCCGATGAGCACGTTTGCCATGAGTGCGAAGGACAATCAGGGGCTTTATGATCTTGGCCTTCAGGATTATATGGTACAACGGGACGGATTGCGGCAGTTTTTGGAAAAACGCGGATGAAAATGTCATGAGGGCTCTGCTGCGCCGTCCGGCTCAGGCCTTTGTGTTTCCTCGATGCGGCAGGTCTCCTGATATTCCTTGGGGGACATGCCGTATTCCTTTCGAAAGCTTCGGTAGAAGCTCGAATAATCCCGAAATCCGTATTCATCAAAGGTCCGCGTGATATCCGCTCCGGCTAAGATGGCCTCTCTGCAGCCCTGCAGTCTTTTCTTGATGATGTACTGATGGATGGATATCCCCAGGTTGTCCTTGAAGTAGTGTGACAGATAATATTTGGACAGACAGATATGATCCGCCAGAGCATTCAGTGACAGATCCTCTGTCAGGTGTCCGTCGATATAGAGCATCAGCTCCTGCATGAGATCTCCGGTGTCGGAGACAAGGGGATGCTCCCGCTCGTAAATCACCCGATTCATATACAAAATCAAATCGTTTAATGCCAGACGAACGGCGGCCAAGCGGCCGTAGCGGTTGGAGCGCAGCTCCTCCAGAAGCCGCACCATTCTCGCCTGGATGGCCGAAAATTCCGATTCATGAAAGTGATAATAGTACCGCCCGGAGGTGGCGGCCTGCTGCATCAGGAGGATATAATCCGGCGTTTCCTCCAGAAGGCTTGCGGCATATTCCTTGCTGACCCACAGAACAAACCGGCGGTAGGGGATATCGAAATTATGAATCTGTCCGTGGTGTGCAACGCCCGGCGGAACCACAACCATATCTCCCGGATGCAGCGGGATGGGACGCCCGGCAATCACCAGATCCATATCCCCCTCCAAAAACAGGTAGAACTCGTAATAGTTATGGGTATGATCCCCGGGCGGAAGGAAGTGCAGGTCACTGTAGTAGAACGCTTCAAAATCCCGGGATTCCATATATTGCCGCGTGTTGAATGCGGAACGCAGTTTTATCTTCATATTTGCACAGCTCCTTTTGCGGAAAATGCGGTTTGACGGGATTACACGGATCTGCAGGAAAGGCTGCTGCTTCGCAGCGAAGATCCGGCGAGGAAAACGCTTGCGCCTCCGTTTTCCATAAGTAT
>CAYXAN010000054.1:0-2042 GCA_964461705.1 uncultured Sarcina sp.
CGGAAGGACGGAATACGTATATGATCCGCACAAGCCGGTCATGTCGCACGGCTCCGAGTCCTGCTTTAAGACCGTACTGGCGTACCGGAACGGAGCTGCCGTGAGGCAAACCTATGAGCCGGGAACGATCGAGGAAATTCCCATCACCGAAGATTTGACAGGTATAACGTTGTAGACAGCAAGAACTGCCGGTTTTTTGCCCCTGAGCGGGGGCAGGCAATGCACATGAAAATGCGGCAGATGTTGTGATAAAAGCTAACATTTAACAGGAGGTAAGGAATGAAGAAGATCGCAATCGGAGGCGGTCAGGGATTCTGGGGAGATTCCCCGGATGCGGCAATCCACATGATACGAAAGGCAGACATCCAGTACATGGGCTGCGACTATCTTGCGGAGCTGACCCTGTCCATCATGGCCAAGCAGCAGTTAAAGGACCCTTCCAAGGGCTTTGCCCCGGACTTTGTGAACCGGCTTTTGAAGGAGGCGGGGAAGGAAGCCTGGGAGAAGAACATAAGGATCTGCACGAACGCGGGCGGAATGAACATTTCCGGGTGCGTGGATGCCATCAAGGGGTGGGCCGAGTCCGAGAACATGAAGGGCTATAAGATTGGCTATGTCACCGGGGATTCGATCAAGGAGAAGATCCCGCAGCTTCTGAAGGACGGGTGGACGTTCCCGAACTTCGACTATGACGGGGACTTCAATGACATCGTCGATAAGATCTACAACTGCAATGCCTATATCGGTCATGAAGCGATCGAGGAGTGCATTGCAGACGGAGCGGATGTGGTCATCACGGGAAGAGCGGCAGACAGCGCGCTGTTCCTTGCCCCTCTTGCGCATGAATTCGGATGGGCGGATGATGACTGGGACAACCTGGCCAGAGGAATCATGGCAGGGCACCTTCTGGAGTGCGGCGGACAGGGAGCCGGCGGCAACTACATGTATGACTGGAGGAATGTGCCGCGGATGGATGAGCTGGGCTTCCCGATCGCGGAGCTGACAGATGACACCTTTGAAATCACAAAGGCGCCGGACTGCGGCGGAATCATCTGCGAGCAGAGCTGTAAGGAGCAGTTCCTGTACGAGGTACTGGATCCTGCCAACTACATGACCCCGGATGTGAACGTGGATGTCAGCAAGGCAACGATCACGCAGGTAGGGCCGGACAGAGTACGAATCGGAAACATCCACGGAAAGAAGCGTCCGGATACCTTGAAGCTGTGTGTAGGCTATCATAAGGGCTGGAAGACGGTATCGATGCTGAGCTTTGCATGGCCGGATGCGTATGAGAAGGCCAAATACTGTGCGGACATCATCATGAAGAAGATGGCACGCCTTGGAATGAAGGCAGACGATGTGCATATCAGCTTCATCGGGCTCAACAGCCTGCACCTTGGTGTTGCGGACATGAGCGAGGAGGCCTTAAAGAACCTGAACGAGTGCGTGATGCGGATTGCGATCTTCAGCAAGGACAAGAACGAATGCGCGAAGATCATACCGGAAATCAGCCCGCTGCAGCTCAATGGCCCTCCCGGAGCATCGTTCTTCGGAGGAAGAGCGCATGTGCAGGAGGTGATGGCCCTGTGGCCGACCAGCGTGCCCAGGGATGCACTGGATATCCAGTCACATATATTGGAGGTGTAGAAGATGCCGGAAATTTATCTGAACGATATCGCGCACGGACGAAGCGGAGATAAGGGAGATACGAGCAACGTATGCGTGTATGCAAGAAAGCCGGAGTACTACAAGATCATTGAACGAGAGGTCACCCCGGAGAAGCTCCATGCGTATTTCGGAGACATGGTCAAGGGAGAGATCACCCGGTATGATGTACCGAGCCTTGGAGGCTTCAACTTTGTCATGAAGCATGCCCTGGGAGGGGGAGCGACGATGAGCCTTCGCCTGGATTCCCTCGGAAAGTCGATGGGAAGTGCGGTCATGCGGATGAAGATCCATGTGGAAGACGGGGAAGTAGAGCAGTAAGAAGAAGGCACAAAAAGAGAGCGGCCCCGGGGATTCCCGGGGCTGTTTTGCTGGGG
>CAYXAN010000054.1:2142-9407 GCA_964461705.1 uncultured Sarcina sp.
AACGAAAGAACAGGTAAGAGGAAAAGAGAGATGAGTGAAGCAGGGAGTACACAGGCACTGCAGAACCTGACGGTTCTGGATTTGACAAGAGTGGTGGCAGGACCCTATGCGGGATCGATCCTGGGAGATCTGGGAGCAAAGGTGATCAAGATCGAGATGCCGGGAAAGGGAGACGATGCGAGAGCATACGGACCCTATGAGAACGGGGAGAGCATGTATTATGCCAACCTGAACCGGAACAAGAAGGGAATCACGCTGAACCTAAAGAGCGAAAAGGGCAAGGAGGTGCTGCTGAAGCTGGTGGAGAAGGCAGACATTCTGCTGGAGAACTACCGACCGGGCGTCATGGAGAAGCTGGGACTTGGCTATGAGAAGCTGCACGAGGTCAACGACAAGCTGATCTACGGAGCGGTATCGGGCTTTGGATCCTATGGACCGTATTCGCAAAGACCGGGATATGATATCATTTCTCAGGCGATGGGAGGTCTGATGAGCGTCACGGGAGAAAAGGGCGGAGAGCCGACAAGATCGGGCAATGCCATGGGAGACATCCTGGGAGGAATGAATCTTGTCATCGGCGTACTGGCAGCGGTGAATGCGCGGAATATCACAGGACATGGGCAGAGGGTCGACATCTCGCTGGTGGACTCGGTGGTGGCAAGCCTTGAGAACGCATATATCCGGTACTTCAAGTCAGGAAACCTGCCGGTGCGGAACGGAAACGCGTATGCCAGCATTGCACCCTATGACAGCTACCAGGCGAAGGACGGAAAGGTGATCATCGCGTGCGGAAACCAGAAGCTGTACGAGAAGCTGTGCCGAGAGGTGCTGGACATGGAGTGGATGATCACGGACGAACGGTTTCTGACGGTGCCGCTGCGAGTGGAGAACAACGAGATCCAGAAGAAGTACATCGAGGAGTGGACGACGCAGTACACGGTGGATGAAATCGTCGAGAAGGTGCTCTCGAAGGGAATCCCTGCAGGACCGATCTATAATGTAAAGCAGATCACAGAGGACGAGCACATCGCAAAGGTGCGGGAGATGTTTGTAGAGATCGAGCATCCGGTGATCGGGAAGATGACGGTCAACGGGTCACCGGTAAAGCTGCTGGATACGATGCCGCGGATCAATTACCCTGCGCCGACCTTGGGACAGCACAACGAAGAGATTCTGGAAGGACTGCTGGGCTATACGGCGAAGGAGCTGGAGGAGATGAGGGCCCAGAAGGTGATCTGAATTCTGATTTTGCACCACAGTGTGACGAAACGGAAACGGCGGGCCAGGGAAATGCGGACTAAACTCGCATTTCCCTGGCACTGTTGGGTCTTACGGAATTGCAGTGCAGGCAGCGGCCAAGGAAGACAGGATGAAAAAGAGAAACAGGATGAAAAAGGGAGAAAGATTGGAAAAGGAAGGAAGGCTGGAACAGAACAAAGAACGCAGCCGGATTCCGCTGGCCGGGATGGGGGAGGGCTGGCAGAGGCGGCTGCTGGTTTGCACCATCGGTGTGGTGTTCCAGGGCTTTTTTCTGTCTTTTTTGCTGGAGGTGAATATCGGAACGGATTCCTGCACCTTTTTTGTCCGCTCCCTTTCTGAAGGAATCGGGTGCAGCTTTGGAAATTGTCAGCTGATTTTCAACGTGATATTGTTGATTCTGGTGTTTCTTGTTTCCCGATTTCGATATCTGGGATTCGGCACGCTGGTCAATGCCACGGTGATCGGATATGTTTGTGATTTTTGCCGTTTTCTGTGGGGGAAGCTTATTCCGGAATCTGTCTTCCGGGATATCGTACCGAGGGTATTGATTTTCATCGCAGCATTGGCGTGCTTTCTGGTTGCGACCGCTGTATACATGAATGTGCAAATGGGGCTGTCACCCTATGATGCTCCGGCCAGCATTGTCAGCGGTTATGCAAAGAAAGTCCCCTTTTTCATCATTCGGATGATCTGGGATTATCTGTTTATTTTTATCGGATTTTTTGTGGGAGGTGTTCCGACAGTCGGGACGCTGATTATGTCTGTAACGCTGGGACCGGTCATCTCCTTTGTAGGAAGGGTGCTTCGGACAACGTTTCATTTTGACAGGCTGCTGCAGAAGCAGGAAAACACATAATTTCCTGCACCTGCGGAGTGACGCAAAGCCAATAGCCGCTGTTTTTATCCGCAGCAGGTAAAAGAAGGTGTATATGTCGGAAAGATCAGATACCGCAAGATACAAAATCATCTATTACATGCTCAACCATCCTATGACCTCCAAAGCGGAACTGGCAAAGGAGCTTCAGCTGAGCATGCCGACGGTTCTGACCAATGTGAATGCGCTGATTGCGCAGAATCTTGTGACGGAACTTGGCGAGTACGGCTCAACCGGAGGAAGAAAGGCAAAGAGCATCGGGATCAACAAAAGCTATTGCCGGGCAGTAGGGATGATCATTACGGCGAATCACCTGGAAATGGTTTTGGTGAACCTTGGATATGAAATTGAAAAGACAAAGCGAATTCGCCTCAAATTTTCACCGGAGATATCGTATTGCTCTGAGGTTCGGGAAAATGTGGAAAAGTTTCTGGAGGAATGCGGTGCAGACAACGTGATTCCCGGAATCGGGATTGCCATCCCGGGAATTCTTGACAAGGAGCACAAAATCATTCTGAAATCACATGCGCTGCAGCTGGAAAACTACAGCCTGCGTCTTCTGGAGCAGGCACTGGGAATGCCGGTTTATTTCGAAAATGATGCGAATGCCGCCATGCTGGCAGAGGACACGGAGCAATATCGAGATGCGGTTTATCTGTCGCTGAACCATACGCTTGGCGGAGCAATACAGATAGATGGGCATCTGGTTCAGGGTAGGAATCAAAAGGCGGGAGAATTCGGCCATATGATTCTGGTTCCGGGCGGGAAAAAATGCTATTGCGGCAAGAACGGCTGTGCAGACGTGTACTGTGCTGCAAGTGCGCTGACAGATGACAATGAACTCACTCTGGAGGAGTTCATGAGTCAGCTTGAGGCAGGAGAGCCGAAGGCTCTCCAAAAATGGGAAAGCTATCTGGAGCACCTTGCCGTTCTGGTCTCCAATCTGCGCATGGCCTTTGACATGGATCTGATTCTTGGCGGCGACGCAGGCGGCGTGCTGGCGGACTACATGCTTCCGTTGGGCGAAAAAATCATGAAATACAACGGATTTGATCACGACGTTGCTTATCTGAAAAAGTGCTCCTATCGGAAGGAAGCATCCGCTGTCGGCGCAGCCAAGCACTTTCTGACGGAGCATATTCTGCAAAGCTAAGAACACGCTGATTTCATAAGGCGCGTTTCGCTCTTTCAGATCCGTCATGCCGAAAACAGAATCCGACATGCACACCTTAGCCATCGCGCTCTTCGGCAGGCCGAAGGAGGAATACTGATCTATGTAAAAATACAGGCCGATGCGAATTTATACAGAAACAGAAACGTGATATGCAGGGATTCGACGGGAAAAACAAAGAAAGCACCGTTTTGGACGGCACTTCCTTTGATGTCGATTTGAGTGTATGTGATGCTTTGGATTTACATCATGCTATGAGGCGGGACCTGCTGTTGAATCACGGACGATGAGCTTTGTTCCCATTCGGATCTTGCGTGAGCGGAGCTCTCCGGTGCTGCTTTTCAGCTCCTTGATCATGCGGACAAGCTCGCCTACGGCTGCGTAGGCGAAGGTATATCGCGACACATTGATGGTGGAGAGCGCGGGCTTTGTGGTCATGCACACCGGGCGATCGTTGAAGCCGATCAGGGAGATGTCATCCGGAATCCGATAGCCGTGTCTGGTCAGCGCCTCCATAACCCCAACGGCGATGGTGTCATCATCGGCGACAAAGGCAGTCGGCAGAAGAGGATTTCCCTCCAGTACCTGCTTGAAGTCCTGATAGCTTCCCTCCTCCGATTGACGGACGCTGAAGATCATATCTGCGGGAAGTGACAGCCGAAACTGCTCCAGTGCATTCCGGAAGGCGGTTTCCCGTTCATCAAAGCTGCTGATCCGTACCGAGCTTCGAAGGTAGCCGATTCTCGTGTGTCCCAGACCGACGAGATATTCAATGGCCTGCCAGGCTCCCATTTCGTTGTTGATGGAAACCGTGTTGACATTGGAGGTGGAAAGACAGTTGTCCAGAAAAACGCAGGGGATGTGCAGATTTGAAAAGAAATCCAGATCCTCCGCATACATTTCCGTGGCAAAGACGATGCAGCCGTCTGCCTGCAGCTGGCGAAGGTGCCGGACCTGAGGCTCGAGAGGCTTACGCCGATCGATGGTGGACAGCAAAACACCGTAGCCCATTTCCTGAGCCTTTACCTCGATGTTTTCCATCAAGAGCATGAAAAACGGGTGCTGGTCAAGAATTTCACCATGACGCTTGTAGATGATGAAGCAGATGTTGGACTTCGGGACAGCGGGGGCAGAGGTCTTAACCAGGTGTGAGCAGCCCATTTCCTCCAGCTGTGCGAGAACCCTTGCCCGGGTGGCATCGGAAATTCCGGGCTTATGGTTGATGATGAGGGACAAGGCAGCGGGGGAGATATTCAGCTGCTTTGCGATTTCTTTATTGGTCATACTTGTTCCTTTGTGACTTACGGGATCATGCGGATCAGCAGGGGAAACGGCTGCTTTTGCAGCCAGAATCCGTCGTGTGCCGCGTCTTTATTGAGATAAACGTTTAGGAAATTATAAATCGATGAATTCATGGGAGTCAACAGGGATATAAAAATCCAGACAATACGACACATCATCGACATATTTATCCAAAAAGAGGAGCGGGAAGATGTGAAAAAATATGAATTGACCGACTAAATTTGATGAATTATATTTAGTACAGCGCAGTGCTGCGCAATGAGTGCAAAGCAGAAAATACAATTTTGCCTTATCGACATCGAAGGGGGACAAGCAATGGCAGAGAAAATGAGAGTATGTACATTGGTCGGCAAGAAGCACCTGGAATGGGCCGAGAGGGATATTCCGCACGCCGCCAAAGGGCAGCTTCAGATTAAGCTGGAGTATGTAGGGGTGTGCGGCTCGGATCTTCATTTCTATGAAGAGGGAAGACTTTCCAACTGGACGCTGGACGGTCCTCTTGTGCTGGGACATGAGCCCGGCGGCGTTGTGACGGAGATCGGAGAGGGTGTTGAGGGCTTTGAGATCGGGGACAAAGTAGCTCTTGAGCCCGGTGTGCCCTGCGGAGAGTGCAAGGAATGCAGAGAGGGTCATTACAATCTTTGCAAGCATGTACGCTTCATGGCGATCCCCGGGGAAAAGGACGGCGTGTTCTCCGAGTATTGTGTACATGAGGCCAGCATGTGCTTCAAGCTGCCTGACAATGTCAGCACAATGGAGGGCGGACTGATTGAGCCCCTGAGCGTTGGTCTGCATGCAACGGAGCTGTCCAACGCTAAGATCGGCGAGTCTGCAGTGGTACTGGGCAGCGGCTGCATCGGGTTGTGTACCTTGATGTCCTTGAAGGCAAGAGGCGTCAGTGAGATTTATGTATCCGATGTATTGCAGAAACGTCTTGATAAGGCATTGGAATTAGGTGCTACCAAAGTCTTCAATGCCGCAAAGGGCGAGAGCATCGAGGAATTTGTGAAGACTTTGCCGGATGGCGGTGTGGATCAGGTTTACGAGTGTGCAGGAAACCGCGTGACTACGCTGCAGACCGTTCGTCTGATCAAGAGAGCCGGAAAGGTGACGCTGGTCGGCGTATCTCCTGAGCCGGTTCTGGAGCTGGATACGGCGACCCTGAACGATAGGGAGGGTACGATTTATTCGGTATATCGTTACCGCAATATGTATCCGAAGGCCATTGCTGCGGTGGCATCCGGAAGGATTCCGCTTGCAAAGATCGTTTCTCATACCTATGATTTCAAGGATTGTATCGAAGCCATTGAGTACAGTCAGGAGCACAAGGAGGACGTGATTAAGTCCGTCGTTCGTATGTAAGCAAGAAGAATACATTGTAAACAGGATTCAAAAAGCCCCGCGACGGGAAGTCGCGGGGCTTTTCAAAACATTTTGCGGATTGCAGGATATCGGGCAAAATCTGCTTATACGTTGCCCTGTGCCAGCATAGCGTCGGCAACCTTTTCAAAGCCGGCGATGTTTGCACCGGTTACGAAGTCGCCCTCGTGGCCGTACTTGGCAGCAGCGGCGGCAACCTTGTTGTAGATGCCTGCCATGATGCCCTTGAGCTTGGAGTCAACCTCCTCGAAGGTCCAGGACAGACGCTCGGAGTTCTGGCTCATTTCCAGAGCAGATACGGCTACACCGCCTGCATTGGCAGCCTTTGCGGGCATATACAGGAAACCGTTGTCCTTGCGGGCCTGCTCGTAAGCGTCGATAGCATCCGCATCCGAAGGCATGTTGGCACCCTCGGCGACACACCAGCAGCCGTTGGCGATCAGGGTCTTGGCAGCCTCGCCGTTGATCTCGTTCTGTGTTGCGCAGGGAAGAGCGATGTCGCATGCTACGCCCCAAGGCTTCTGGCCCTCATAGTAGGTCGCACCGGCAACCTGCTCGGCATATTCCTTGATTCTTCCTCTGTGACCGTTCTTGATGTCCATGACAACATCCAGCTTGATTCCCTCGGGATCATATACATAGCCGTTGGAATCGGAGCAGGTGACAGGCTTTGCACCCAGCTGCTGGAGCTTCTGGATCGCATACTGTGCGACGTTTCCGGAGCCGGAAACGACAACGGTCTTGCCCTCCAGAGACTTGCCGGCACCCTTGACCATCTCGTCTGCAATGTATACAAGACCATAGCCGGTTGCCTCAGGACGTGCCAGAGAGCCGCCGAAGCTCAGGCCCTTACCGGTGAGAACACCCTCATAGAGGCCGGTGATTCTCTTGTACTGACCGTACATATAGCCGATCTCACGTCCGCCGACACCGATATCACCGGCGGGAACGTCCGTATCAGCACCGATGTACTTGAACAGCTCGGTCATGAAGCTCTGGCAGAAGCGCATCACCTCTGCGTCCGACTTGCCCTTCGGATCGAAGTCAGAGCCGCCCTTGCCGCCGCCGATGGGAAGGCCGGTCAGGGAGTTCTTGAAAATCTGCTCGAAGCCAAGGAACTTCAGAATGGACTGGTTTACAGAAGGATGGAAGCGAAGACCTCCCTTGTAGGGACCGATGGCAGAATTGAACTGAACGCGGTAACCGAGGTTGACCTGCTGAACGCCCTTGTCATCCACCCACGGAACACGGAAGGTGATGATGCGCTCGGGCTCCACC